>JAZOTG010000084.1:0-7221 GCA_045657505.1 Kiritimatiellia bacterium
GGCTACGATCCGACTTCCGTTGACAATAAGATACTCGCAGCGCTTGCCGGCGGGGACGGAGAGTTTGACAACCGTAGGAAAGCCCGCTCCGCCCATGCCGCAGATGCCGGCCTCGTCGATGCGCTTGAGAATGTCTTGTACCGACGAGGTTTGCCAATCCATAGGAGCAAGTGCGAACGATTCCGCCGCGGGGGCTCCTTCAGGCATTGGAGCGGCCGTATCAAGCACGACGGCTTCGGCTTTGGCGCCGGAAGCACACAAACGATTCTCGACTGATTTTACGAGCCCGTCGGCACTTGAGCGCACGCACACCGACAGAAAGCCGTTGCGCTCCCCGATCATTTGGCCGCGTCTTACGTAGTCTCCGGGCTTGACAATGCATTTGGCCGGCGCGCCGAGATGCTGGCTCATGGAAATAACAAGCTCGGACGGCAACGGAAGCTTTTCTATTTGACTGTCACGCGAGAGCTCCTTGTTATAATCGGGATGGACTCCGCCCTTAAACTTGAAAATGCTTTTAACGGTTTTCATCATAACTCCTGCGCTCGTCAATTGCCCGACTCGATAAACTGATCTTCAAATATGCACTTGGCCGGACATTTTGCGGCAATCTGGTGGTCGGTCGGAGGGTTTGAATAATCAACCCTTGCAAGAAAACCTTCAAACTTGAAATGCCCAGCGTCCGGACCGCCTGAATTCTTTTCGCACAGTCGGCAGCCGATACAACCTACACCGCAAACCTTGCGCACCATAGGCCCCTTTTCAGGATTGTTGCACAGAACATGCACAGTAGCCGAAAAAGGCACAAGTTCGATAAGTTTTTTAGGGCACGCCGAAACGCACTTGCCGCAACCGATGCAAAAACGCTTATCAACCTTGGCAAGCCCGTCGGCAATGGAGATAGCCCCCTTGGGGCACACATTCGCACAGGCGCCGTACCCGAGGCAACCCCACGAGCACCCCTTATCGCCTCCTGATGTTGCAGCAGCTACGTTGCAATCGCAGATGCCGTTGTAATCGCCTATGCGAATCGCCTCTGAGCGCGTGCCGCAACACTTTACGATCGCAACGCGTCTTTCAGTGGCGACTGCCGCCACGCCTACAATAGCGGCAATTTCTGCGTTGGCTTTTTCGCCGGCGGCAGAGCAGGCCCCTACAGGCGCAGTCCCGGCAACAAGCGCGCGCGCATAGCCGTCACAACCGGGGAAGCCGCAACCGCCGCAATTGGCTCCGGGCAGTGCGGCCGTCACCATTCCGATACGGGGATCTTCCTGTACGCTCAGATACTTGTCGGCTACAGAAAGAATTATCGCCGCCACAAAACCTATTGCCGCAATGCAAACGATAGCAGTAAACATGATTTGAAACCTTTCAGGACAGCGGCCGTCAATAAGGCAGCGACACCATTCCGCTGAACCCCATATAAGCCAGGGAGAGAAGCCCGCCCGTAATGAGCGCAAGCGCGATTCCGCGAAAACACCTTGGCGGATCGGCATGTTCGAGCTTTTCACGTATTCCGGAAAAAACAATCAGCGCAAACGAGAAACCGAGTGCCGCCGCGAACGAAAAGAACACGCTCTCAAAAAAGCCGGTCGACTGCTTGCAGTTTATTTCGGCGGCGCCGAGAACGGCACAATTGGTCGTAATAAGCGGAAGAAAAATACCGAGCGCCGCATGAAGCGGCGGGAGAAAACGTTTCATGGCGATGTCAATAAACTGTACAAGCGCGGCTATGACGAGAATAAAGGCGAGCGTATGAATGTAATCAAGCCCCAACGGCTTGAGCAGCAGGTGGTCGAGGCACCATGTCACGGCAGAGGCGCATGTCATAACGAATATCACCGCGCCCGACATTCCAAGGGCCGTATCCATCTTTTTGGAGACACCCAAAAACGGACAACAGCCGAGAAAACGGCTGAGGACGAAATTGTTAACGAAAACTGCGCCAACAAGCAATACCAAATAATAACTCATGAATGTATTATATCAAATTTAGCCGACAACGATTTCTTCGGTCGGAAAGCGCACGCGGCGCGACGACTCGCGGTCGCCAATAATCATAACGACCGTAAGAGCACCAAGGCGTCCGACAAACATTGCCGCCATAATCACAAACTTCCCCGGAACCGACAAATCTCGCGTTGTCGTCCCGACCGACAAACCCGTAGTAGTTATAGCCGACACCGCCTCGAAAAACAGCGCCTCAGCCGTAACTGCACCGCTTGCGAGCGCTTTTACCTCAGCGAGATAAAGCGCACCCATGACGATGGCGACAAAAATAATCAAGGCCATCAGAATGACGATTGACTCGCGCACAATGTCGTAGGGTATCGACTTGCGGTATATAACAGTCTCCTGCTCGCCCTTGCACATGGCAAGACAGGTGTAGACTAGCACTGCAAAAGTAGTGACTTTGATGCCAGCCGTTGCGGAGCCCGGCGCGCCCCCGATAAACATCAGGAAGATGTAGCACAGGCGCGTCAAGGGAGTTAAATCCTCGGTAGGGATTATCGAAAAGCCGCAGGTCCGCGGTGTCACGGCCTGATAAAAGCCAACGGTCAGTTTTTCAACAAGGGGATATTTTGCGAGCGATGCGTTCCATTCTACGGCCAAAAAAAGCGCGTAGGCGACAAGAATGAGATAAAACGTGAAACGCAACACTACCTGTGTATGAAGAGAAAGACGCCCTTTTGCACCTGTGCTTCTTCGCATAAAACGATAAGTGCAAAGATTGTAAATCACCAAAAAGCCTATGCCGCCAAGAATAGTTTCGGCAGCCATCGTAAAAATGAACCACGGGAATGAAGCGTACGCAGATAACGAATCGCTCGCAAGGCCGAAACCTGCATTGCAAAACCCCATGATCGAATAGAACACGCTGTCGTAAACAGTGCCAAAATGCGCATAAAGCAAGACTGCACCGATTATCTCTATTACAAGCATAGAGCCTACGACCCAGCATATCAGGCCGCGCACGCCCTTCACTTCGGCAACGCCGTAGGCATTCATCAGGGAAAACTCGCGGCTAAGGGACAAACGCCTGCCCACGGCAATCAAAAGGAACGTGCCGCACGTCATCAAACCGAGGCAACCGATCTCAACCAGTATCAATATGACAATCTGTCCAAACAACGTGTAATGGACGGCGATGTCAACGATTGAAAGGCCTGTTACGCATACAGACGAAAACGAGGTGAACAAAGCGGGGATGAAAGACCCCCACTTGCCATGACTGCCGGCAACAGCCCACGGGCTTGAAAGAAACACCGCCCCGAAGCAAATCAGGGCGAGGAATCCAAGAGCAATAGAAATACGTTTGTTCACATCTTCAATCCGATGAGAGCGACGCCTTCTCTTTTAGCCACACCGCCCACGCCGCAATTTCATAAAGCAAACAAAGCGGCACGGCCATGATTATCTGACTGACAGCATCGGGGGGTGTAAGAAACATGGAGAGAACAAATGAAATGACCACGGCGTGACGGCGCTTGCTGCGCAAGGCAGAACTCGACACAAGACCGAACCACCCGAGCATGAAAATTATGAGTGGGACCTGAAATACGATGCCGAATGCAAACAGAAGCTTCAACACAAGCGTAACATACTCATGCGCAAAATACTGTGTTGTATCAACATTCATCCACCGGTTGATCCAATCGAACGCACCAAGCATAGACGGAACAGTTTGCGTATAAGCCAGATAGACGCCTGCAACAAAGAGAACCGTACCTACGCAGAGAATCGAAAGAATGAAATACTTCTCGCGCTTCGTAAGAGCCGGGAAAACGAACCGGAGTATTGAAAATATAAGGAACGGGAAACTTAACGAGGTACCCGTCCAAAAAGCGATTTCAAGCATCAAATACACGCCATCGCTCGGACTTTTGGCCTGCATCAGGCGGTCTTTGACCACATCGGGGCTTTTAATCCAATCTGAAATGTAGTTGGCAAAACAAGCCGACAGCACAACACACAGCGCCCACGCTATTGCGGCAAAAATAAGCATGTCCCTAAGAGCAATCAGATGCTCAAGAAGAGGCTTGGGCGGATCGTTTCTCTCGTCGGGATTTTTAATATACGAAATAGCCATCTATATTATTTTTATGCTTCAACCTTGTCAGAAGCAGTCGAAGCCTGCCCGGCAGACTCATTGCCGGAACTTTCATCACCAGACGGCGATTGCTCTTCACTGTCTGTCTCCTCACCCGTCGTCTCGCCATACGGCATACCCTCATACCCATCGTACAATTGCTGCCCGGGATATGGTGAATCGGGAGAAGAATAATAAACATCTTCGGGAGGTGCAGCCTCAGACTCGTCACCATCGCTCTTGAATGCGTCTTCAACTTCTTTTTCTGCATCTTCAGCCGCTTTGTTAAACTCCGTCTCCATTTCAAGGAGCTGACGCTTGAAACTTTCGGCGGCTCTGCGGAATTTTGAATAATAATTGCCGATGGTACGCGCAGTTTCGGGAATTTTGCGCGGACCAACGACAATCATAAACACAACGAACAGAACGAGCCATTCGCTGAAACTAACACTGTCAAAAAGAAGTGCAAACATCTTTCTTGTGTCAGCCTATGAAAGAATCACTTCTTCCAGATGATAAATTCGCCACGACGGTTCTTTGACCAGACAGACTCGCCAGACCCCTCTACAGCTGGATTGGTTTCGCCGCGGCTTACAGTCTCGATGCGATCGGCGGCAATGCCGTTCTGACCGAGGAAGTTGCTCAATATAATGGCACGATCTTCGCCGAGAGTTACATTGTACTCATTGGAGCCGCGCTCGTCGCAGTTGCCTTCAATCGAAACGACACGGTCGGGATTGTCGGCAAGATGCTTAGCAACGGCCTCGACCTTGCCAAGCTCTTCGGGGCGAATGGCGGCCGCATCGAGAGCAAAGTATACAGGCTCAAAATTGACATCTGTGCACTTTGTATAACCGCGGTCCTTGAAGCTCTTCTTGGAAAGATCGTCGAGTGAGCCGCCTTTAATCTCGTTGGGGTCGACGGTGGACGCAATATCGCTCGCGCCGCCGTTAACATCATCGCCGGAACCGCCGTTTACCTTGCTATAACGGCACCCGGATGCCAAAACGGCCAATGACACCGCAACAACGGACAAAATAGTTTGAATTTTCATAAGTATCTCCTTTTATAAAAATAGACGGTTAAGTTACTTAGTGGATGTGCGGTCGTTGTATTCGCCGCTCTCGGTATTGATGCGGATAACATCGCCTTCGTTGATAAAGAGAGGAACGGCGCAAACATAGCCGCCTTCAACGGTTGCAGGCTTTGTAACCTTGCCGGAAGCGGTGTTGCCCTTGACGCCGGGCTCAACCTTGATGACCTTACGCTCAACGAGCTGCGGAAGATCAATGCCGATCACCTTGTCGTTGAAAAAGAGCGCCTTAACTTCCATTTCGTCCATAAGGAAGTATTTCTTGTCGCCCATAACATCGTAACTAACGCGAATTTCTTCAAAGTTATCATCGGTAAAGACGAACGCCGTGCCATCATCGTACGAATACGTAACCGACATCTGAATAAGCTCGGGCTTCTCGAACTTATCGCCGCTGCGATAGCTCTTGGTCATTCCACCGCCAGTCATCATATTGCGCAACTTGCAGTTGTAAATGGCCTGCCCCTTGCCTGGCTTGGAAAAATCGAACTCAGTGATTTCCCACGGTTCACCGTCAATCAAAAGCTTTACGCCCTTGTGCAAGTCTCCTGCACCAAAAACCTCGCCCATTTGTTACTCCTGTTTTTATATATGGTTAAAACTATTGAAAGTATATCAAATTTTATTTTACTTATAAAGTAGGATTGTCAAATTCTCGTATCACATCAAGAAGAATCTCGGCCAAATCAGGATCGACCTCAAAAATATTTTCTCTTTCGGAATATGTTACATTAGAAATATTGCATTTTACGGCAATAAAACGCTTAAATTCCTTTTTATCAGATTTTTTACCCCACTTTTCCTTGTCAAGAATACCATGGTTGACTAAATTCTGGAAAATATCCTTTATATGCTTTGGATCTGAATAAAAACGCTGTGTACGGCAATCACTCCAACTTTCAGACTCACTCTTCTTTGCAAAATCATTGGACACAAGCTCGCTTGTGCCCTTTTTTATCTCGACATGGCCGCTCCCTGTTAAAAACAGCGAAGTACGCAATATTGGCGCGCTAAATGAATGGTAGTAATGGATTTCAACCCAGTTGAGCGCACTCTCGTCTACGGTTATCCACGGATTGACCCAAAACGGACCGCACCCCGAAACCCCCAAAGCCGCAATCAAAGATACTAAAACCGCAGATAGAACAAATTTCAACCTCATAGCTTTGAACATATCAATCCTGCTCCATACAATGTCAATGTTTGATCGACCACAAAAGGCATATCAAGCCCGCTTAATACGCGTTTAGCGAAACCGCCAGTAGAAACAAGGCGAAAGTCCTCTCCGAAATTGCGTTTTAACTCGCTTACAATTTCGCGAACCATTCCCCGATAGCCTACAAACGCGCCAAATCGCATAGCCTGCTCCGTAGAGCGGCCGATCTTTGGAATACGGGCACTTGACAGCTTAAGATACGGCAACTTGGCGGTTCTCTCAAAAAGATAATCGCGCATAAGCGGAAAGCCGGGGGCTATGACGCCTCCGCGCCAAACCTTATCAGATGTAATCGCGGCGGCGGTAAACGCGGTACCGAAATCCATAACGATAACAGGAGCCCCGTGTCGCGCAAGAGCGCCTGCCGCGTCTGCAAGACGGTCGGCGCCAATGGTGTCAGGCTTAGGGTAGTCTATTTCAAAACAAGACAGCGCATTGCGCCATGTCACCTGTCTAAATGGAATATTGTTCGTTTCGGCAAAACGCTTCCACATCTCATCGGCATCCGGCACGACAGAAACATAAGCAAGAGCATCAACACCAAAAGTGAGAATCTCTCTTGCCGCATCAAGAGCGAGCACTCCGCCTCCGTCAATATGTGCAACCTTCGATACGCGCCCGTTGACCCATAATGCAACAGCGGTACTTGTATTACCTACGTCAACAACCGCTAAACGCACGGGCAAGCCCTCTCCACGAATAAAATCAAACGGCGCGCCACTCTAACGAAAGATCGACCGAACCTGCCGAGTGCGTGAGGCAGCCGAGCGAAATAGCCGTAACCCCTGTAGCGGCAATTTGTTTTCGGGGATGAAGAGTGTG
>JAZOTG010000085.1:0-1686 GCA_045657505.1 Kiritimatiellia bacterium
TTGATTTCCAATCCTTTCCCGAAATGAGACTCGACTATGCGCACTGTACCGGCGCCGCCTTCACGCCACGAGACAGAAAAGCCCTCCATCCCTTTGTCAAAAGGAGCCTTCCACAACAACTTTGACGGTTTGGGAATAGTATATTTGCTTTCTCCGTTATTTCTCCACCCTGCAGTCAACGGAACGCTATAAGCGGCGAGCAAAGTGTTGCCATCAGTAGAGGATGAAACAGCACTGTGTAAAGCAGATCGCGCTGTTGTCCCTGATACGATACAGGAATCGGCAAACACCACAGCCGCGGCGCACACACAAGTAACAACTATCAATAGGTACTTCATAACGGACAACAGTTCCCTTTCATTGCCTCATTTAATAAACTTCCTTTTTGCCTTCGGCTTCGGCAGATCAATATAAACTTCAGCGGGGGGATGCTTCGGCGAATAGGAAAGACGCTGAAGCATGAGCCTCAAGGCCACATCGCCGAAGAGTTCACCGTGGGTGATAAGAGTTGAATCGTTATACGCCGCCGGCGACAGAAGATTTACGCGTGTGCGTCTGCCGTTTGCAAGATAGTTTATTCCGGCAAGATCGCACGGAAAACGAGACGGCATATCGCCGCCAAGAAGCACTACCGGAATTTGAGCCGACTTGAAAAGAGAAAGTATTTCACATGTAAGATTTGCGTCGCGCGTACGGCTGAAGAACACTCCTGCAACGTTCGCATCCACGCACATCTGCGCAAAAGCTTTGATGCTAGACTTGGTCCTAAGCGGCCCCGAAGACCATAAAAGCGAATATAGCCCCCCCCCCCCCGCTATTTTTGCACAATTTGAAATTCCTGTGCAAACACGCGTGAAAAAAGGCTGGTCAGCATTCGGAACAATGACACCGAAAACGGTTGGCTTCTTTTCGATAGCGTAAGTACCGCTACCCTTGCGCCGCTCGATGAGACCGGCATGTTCAAGCTCTCGCATGGCACGGTCAACAGTACCTCTCGCAACGCCGAATTTCTTCATCAACGCCGCCGCGCTCGGCAAAGGTTTGGAGACATCGAAACCGCCATTGAGAATGGTGGATTTCAACGATTCGATAATGTCTATGGCTTTGCTTCCGCTCACAGTACTTCTCCAAACGCCGCCCATTGTAGCAAATATTTTCAAAACAAAACCACTTGCCTAGGCAACTTTTTTAAGGAATCTTTGCCTTGCATTCTCGTGTCGCGGAACAGAGACATACAATCCGCAACATTACCGAGGAACTGTGGAAACCCCAGTGCCTATGCTCTTTGAAAACTCGAAACCCGAAACTCTCGAAACTTTAACTCACCTACACCCGCACTTTTATTCCGGCAATCTCTCATGCTTCCATCGTTGTGAATGTTGCCAGTGTGCTATTGTTGCCAATACCAATGTCACCAATTACCAATTAGATTTTGGCGAGAATGTCGGGAATGTTGGATTTGTCGAGTGCGGTAAATCCGAAGCATTTCTTGCCGAGATCCTTCAGCGATGCGCCGATAAGGTACAGTTCCTTGTCGTCGATTATCAAAAAACGGTCATGGAATGCCATCGATGTCTTGACTGAAAGACCACCATACTGCGCATTGAATTTTGTAATGTCGCTTGCGGCAAGCTTGTTGCCGCGAGGAGAGGTAACTACATCAACCGACACGCCTTTACGCTTCTT
>JAZOTG010000086.1:0-12790 GCA_045657505.1 Kiritimatiellia bacterium
TGGGGCGTACGACAACGGGCGATTCTCGCCGCAGTTGGACATGGCCATGGCGTGCAGCGCTCTGGGCCCGCCTTGGCGATGGCGATAAGGCGAGCGAGATGCTTCATTCGCTGCTGAAGTACAATACTCTTGATAATATGTTCGCAACGCACCCTCCATTCCAGATTGACGGCAATCTCGGAATGGTTGCAGCTGTGTGCGAGATTCTTCTTGAAAAATCCATTCCGGCCGACTGGAAGGGTGGTTCTGTCAAGGGCCTTCGCACACGCGAAGGCAAGACGCTTGATTTTAAATGGTGACAACAAAAGTAAGGAGTATAATATGAAGTTAACGACAATCATAGCATCGCTCGGTCTTATCGCCGGGTGCTGTGGCGAGTCAAACGATAAGGCCGATGTTAAAGTTGAGCCATTTGGCGTAACAAAGACCGGCGAATCAGCGAGCCTTTACACTATTGAAGGCAAGGACGGCCTGAAGCTTGTAATATCCGATTTCGGCGGGCGCCTGGTCAAATGTTACGCTCCCGACCGCAACGGCAAATACGAGGATGTCACTCTCGGCTGGAATACAGTCGGAGAATATGAGACGCTCGGTTTTTCAATGGGCACGCTTATCGGCCGCTACGGCAATCGCATTGCGAACGGCAAATTTGTGCTTGAAGGCAAAACATACCAGTTGCCTGTCAACGAGACAAATCCCGAACCGCGCCACTGCAATCTTCACAGCGGTCCGCAAGGATGGGACACCAAGGTGTGGAAGGCAAAACCTTTCGCTAAGGGCGATGTAAAAGGCCTTGAACTTGTGCTCGTCTCCGAGGACGGTGATATGGGCTTCCCGGGCACGGTTGAAATCAAGGTCGTCTACAGCGTTCTTCCCGGCAATATCTGGCGTGTCGAGTATGAGGCTGTAACCGACAAGACAACCGTTATCAATCCTACGCACCACTCCTATTGGAATCTTGCTGGAGAAGCAAGTGGTAATGTTCTCAAGCAGCATCTCAAAATCTGCGCCGACAAGTACACGCAGACCGATGCCGGTCTTATTCCGACAAAGGATGCGCCTGTAGCCGGCACTGGTTTTGACTTCACTACGCTCCGTCCTATCGGCGCAAAGGCAGATTGGATGGCCGCTCAAGCTTCTCTCAAGCCCATGGACAACTGGTACGACCACAATTTTGTGCTTTGCGGCAAAAACGGCGAGCTTAAGATGGCTGCCGAAATGTTTGACCCGGTTTCCGGCCGTGTACTTGAAATTTGGACAACTGAACCCTGCATGCAGATGTACGGCGCCCAGAATATGAGCGAAAAACTTCCCGCCAAGGCGAAGGGCAAGACGCTTTGCCAGTTTGCCGGTGTTGCGCTTGAGACGCAGCATTATCCCGACTCCCCGAATCGTGCCGATTTTCCGTCAACGGTCCTCAAGCCCGGTGAGACGTTCCGTTCTGTTACGGAATATCGTTTCAAGTCCCGCTGAGCACATTTTCATGTTGTATCATATAATGATGTAATGGTATAATTACATTCGTTTAAAAGGAATAACATAGATATGTCCAATACTTCAAGAAGCGATTTTTTCAAGGCGGGTGCAGCTCTTGCCGCCGTCGGAGCAGTAACCTCGCGTACTTCGCTTGCCGGCACTCAGGGTGCCAATCGCAACAATCCAATTTGGCTTATGACCTCGGCGTTTCCCGGCGAGTCGTTTGAGGATGTAATTGCCAGAGCCAAAAGTGTGGGAGCGCAGGGCCTCGAACTTTGTGTTTTTCGTCGTGACTCTGACCGTAAGGATCATACGGCTACACATCTCGATTACGAGACATTCAACCTTGAGGCCGCCAAAAAGGTTGTTGAGCGCTGCAATAAAGAGGGGCTTCGAGTCTCTGTCGGCGCTTACGACAATCTTATCGGCGGTGATCCGGCTCAGCAGCTCAACAACCAGAATCATATTCTTAAACTCATCCGTATTGCTGCATTGCTCGGCGGCGATCAGAATGATGTAGTGTGTGGTTCGTTTGTCGGTTACGATCACGTTCTTGGACGCACCGACCGCGGCTTTGAAAAGAATCTTGAAAAGTTCGCTAAAGTGTTTACCCCCATCGTGAGGTATGCCAAGAACCTCGGCGTTACACTGTGCGTTGAGAACTGCCCGATGGAAGGGTGGCAGCCTGCCACTGCTCCCGATGCGTACAATAATCTTCCCGGCTGTCTTGCGGCCCGCAAGCTTATGTATGCAGTTCTCCCTGACGACATTACATGGTCGCTTCAGGAGACGTACGATCCGTCGCATGACATCTGGCAGCATATCGATCCGTCTGATGTTATTGAAGCCTCTGATATGCGTCGTATCCGTCGCGTGCACATTAAGGGAACACGCAATTTCCCGCGTACATCCGACGCAATTCACTGGGGCCGTCTCTATCCTGAGCAGGTCGTTAACAAGGAGCTTGCCAAGAAGGCCGGCGTTCCTGTCGCCGCCAACGAATGGGCCCGCATGAATTACGAGCCTCGTCTTCCCGGCTTTGGCGGCAGTGACAGCTGCGATTGGACAAAATTCCTTACCACGCTTATGGATAGGGGCTTTAAGTATCCTTTTGTTATTGAGAACGAAGCATGCAATTCTTCTCATACAGGCAATATGGGTGCGACAATTCAAGGCTTCCGTGCAACAATTCTCAACACCGCCCCGCAGGTTTGGCCGCTTACCAAGAAGGACGGTTACAAGTTTGATACGACGCAGATGGATTCCGACCCAATGAAATTGACGTTGAAGAAGGATATCCCTGTGGTGTCAATGAAAGATCTTATTTAATCAATAGAAAAATAAAAGGAAAACAATGAATATTTCAAGAAGAGGATTTTTGACCGGTGCCGCTTCGCTTGGCGGTTTTACACTTGCGTCCGGTTGTTCTACCATTCCTTTCTTCGCCCCCAAGAAAGCTAAAGTTGCTCTTCAGCTTTACTCCATCGGCGGCTATATCGGAAAGGTTGGCCTTCCCAAGGCTCTTGAAGAAGTGGCGAAAATCGGTTATAAGGGCGTTGAGTTTGCCGGCTATTGGGGTTTCAAGCCTGCCGAGCTCAAGAAGATGCTCGACGATAACGGGTTGCAGGCTTGCGGTACTCACTGCCACAAGAATGACTTCAGTCCACAGAATTACGCCAAAAAGTGCGAATTCGAACTTGGTTACGGCAATAAATTCATTTGCTCACCGGGCGGCGGCAATATGCCTCCGGGCGGTGTCTCCGCTCCCTCGCAAGCGAAGGATGATTTTGTCAAGAGGCTCTGCGACTACTACAACGAGGCGGCGGTCAATTGCGCCAAGTATGGTTGCAAGGTCGGTCTGCATAATCATATGTGGGAGTTCCAGATCAAGATGCTTGACGGCACTACATTCTGGGATCGCTTCCTCTCTAATACAAGCAAGGATGTTCTTTTTGAACAGGATGTCGGCTGGACAACATGCGCCGGTTACGATCCCTGCGAGCAGTATAAGAAGTATCCTGGCCGCTCCTTTACGCTTCACGCCAAGGAGAATGGCATGGGCAAGGGTGTAAAGAAGTTTGACGCCATTCTTGGTCAGCCCGGCCAGCCTGGTGCAGTTCCTGTCGCCTGGGATGCTCTCTTCCCTGTGACGGATGCCGATGGTGTCGAGTGGTATGTCGTTGAATGCGAACGTCATCAGGGTTCGCTTGATGCTGTAAGGCCTTCATTTGAATTCCTTCGTTCAAAAGGCCGCGCTTGATATTGGTGCTCATTTAGGCATTAAAAACGGCTCCTTGAAACGGAGCCGTTTTTAATATTATGGTCTTTTAGCATGTAAACGGTTTTAAAAGATGAAGACGATTGTATTTGTTTTTTATGCAGTCCTGTCAATGGCCGCCATTGCCGGGCAGCTTACAGACAAGATTGCGCAGAAGCACAGGATTATCGCGACAGACAAGTTTTACGGTTTTAATCGTACGCAGTTTGAATTCATGGGATGTACTGCATGGGTGGTAGAGCCGTCGGTAACGCCGCATAAATCAAAGCCGTGGACATGGACAATGCAGTGGGCAACCGCTTTTGTCGCGCGTACGCCTGTTCTGCACCTCTTGAAAAGCGGTTGGCACCACGCGACAATCGACACATACAGATACAAAATGAACAGTCAGGGACTCAATGTGAGCAAGGCGTTTCAGGAATACCTTGTCACAGAACTTGGCTTTGCATCTAAAGCGGCATTGATCGGCATGAGCTGGGGAGGCTTTTTCTCCACTCGCTATGCCGCTTCACATCCAGAAAACGTTTTGGCAATATACTACGACTGTCCGCTTTTCAATTTTGCAAAATATGCCGGTTATACCCGTCCGGGTCTCAATAAAATTGGTCCATGGGCCAATTCCGTCCCCAAGGATTGGACTCAAGATCCGAGGATGCCCGTCAATATGGCGGAGAGCGTGGCCAAGGCCGGTATTCCAGTGTATCTTATATACGGCGGGGCTGATAATGTTGTCGCGCCGGACGAAAACAGTGAACTTTTCATTTCTCGTTTTAAAGCCGCAAAAGGGAATATCAAAGTCGTCTGTCGCGGCGCGTACGGCCACCATCCCCACGGGCTTGAAATAGACGATACTACACTGGCTGATTTTTTTGCAAATGCATTTGAAAAAACGGAGTCTAAGAAATGATGGGTTTCACATGTAGAAAATTTGAGCGCATTCGTATTGGGGTGGTCGGCGTTGGCAGACGCGGCGAATGGGCGGTAAGACGTTTGTCAAGAATAGACGGGCTTGAGGTGGCGGCAATTGCCGATGTTGAGCAGTACAGACTTGACGAAGCGAATGCCGCACTTGCAAAAGAAGGAAAGCTAAAGGCAAAAGAGTTCATCGGGGCGGAGTCGTATCGTGCTCTTGCAGATGACGCCTCCGTCGATCTTGTATATATAACGGCTCCATGGCCAGTTCATGTTCCTGCCGCCTTGTCGGCAATCGAAAACAGCAAGCATTGCGCCATAGAGGTGCCGTGCGCAATGACAGTAGAGGACTGCTGGCGTTTGGTGGAGGCTGCCGAAAAGTACAGAGTGCATGTGATTCCTCTTGAAAATTGCTGCTATGGCGAGGAAGAACTGTTCGCTCTCAACTTGTGTCGAAATGGCGTCCTTGGTGATATAGTTCATGCCGAGGGCGCATACATCCATAATCTCGCGGCTGAAAATTTCGCCGAGGTCGACGGGTGCAAATATTTTACGGCTCTTCGCGGGTCATGGGACCGCTGGCGTCTGAAATGGAACGCGCAGCATGACGGCAACCCGTATCCGACGCACGGTTTGGGGCCCATATGTCAATATATGGGGATAAACCGTTCTGATAAGCTTGATTTTATTGTCTCGGTAAGCTCGCGCCAGGCTGGCATATCGGAGTTCGCCTGTAGCCAATTTGGTGTTGATTCAAGTGAGCACAAAGCGCAGTATAAAGTCGGTGACATGAACACATCGATAATCAAGACTGCGCGTGGCCGCACGATAATGATTCAACATGCAGTGCAGTCGCCGCGTCCATATTCAAGGATAAATCTCGTTTCAGGCACAAAAGGTACTTTAACAGGCTATCCTCTTAGAGTTTCGCTTTTGCCGAACTATGAGAAATGGCTTGACGAGCAGGCTCTCAGCGACCTTAAGGAGAAATACAAGCATCCGCTCGTGCGCAGCGCAGGTGAACTTGCAAAAAAAATAGGTGGCCATGGCGGAATGGATTTTATGATGGATTTGCGCTGGTCGTACTGCCTTAAAAATGGGTTGCCGATGGATGCCGACGTGTATGACGCGGCAACATGGAGTTCAATAGTAGGCCTTTCAGAATTGTCTGTAGACAAGTCGTCTTCTCCGATCGAGGTGCCTGATTTTACACGCGGTCGCTGGAAGAGTGCAAAACCGCTTGGAATAGTAGATGTGAATTAAAAATTCATTCGTTGTTTATGTTATAATACATTCTGTTTCTTGTTATGGAGAATAGATATGGTTGATTTTGAAAAGCAATTCCAAACACCGCAGTATGCATCGCGTCAGACGGCTGTGGCGAAGACGTTCAAATTGGTTTACGGTTGGATGGGCGCAGGTCTTGCTCTTTCGGGCGCAACGGCGTGGTTTGTCTTTTCCTCCGGGCTCTGGCAGAAGATTTTTCTCGGTCCCTGGTTTTATTTGTGCGTAATTGCTGAGATAGCCCTCGTCTTTTCGTTGGGCGCGTCAATACGCAAACTTTCAGCTTTTGCCGCCCTGGCTATGTTTCTCGGCTATGCCGTTCTTAACGGGCTGACATTGTCCGTCATCTTTGTAGTCTACAAACTTGCCCTGATTCAAAACATATTTTTCATTACTGCTGGAATGTTCGCCGGGCTTGCTGTGTGGGGGTCGCTTACAAAGAGCGATCTCTCAAGCATAGGTTCTATTTGCGGCATGGCGGTCTGGGGGCTTGTTGTTGCTCTGTTTGTAAATATGTTTGTCGGTTCTTCTTCGTTGGATTGGTTTATTTCGTTTGCGGCGATTTTGATTTTTACTGGGCTTACAATGTACGATGCGCAGAAAATCAAGCAGATTGCGGCTACCGAGGCGACTATCGACAGGGATTCGCTTATGAAGGCGGGTATTGTTGGCGCTCTATCTCTTTATCTCGATTTCATTAACCTCTTTCTCAATCTTTTGAGAATATTCGGTCGCGAGCGTTAAGATAGGCAATGTCATTGGATAGCATCAGCAGATTAAACTGGCCTTTTTTTCTCATTGTAAGTGCAGTATTGCATTTTGCAATATTGTCTTTGATTGTTCTTTGCAGTTCCGGCCAAGGCCGTTGCGACGATTCCGAAATTGCCGCCATGCCGGATGCCTCTGCCGGGGAAAGAGTTCAGCCGGCTGACACACGGGCAGAAACGGACGCGAATCCTTCCGTCGATACGTCTTTACCGGCAGGGGGTACAGCCGCTTCGCCATCGTCTGCCGATAGCGGCGGCGAAACTCAAGCGGCCGCTGGCGGCAACAGCGCCATATCTCAAAGCGGTAATGGCAAACCAACTGCATCTGCCAACACCATCAATTATGTCGTTGTCGCAGGTGATTCACTTACACGCATCGCAAAGCGTCATAAATGCACCGTTACCGAATTGGCAAAGCTTAATAACATAAAGCCAAACAGCGGCCTTCGTATTGGGCAGCGCATTAAACTTCCGGCTCCGGCAAATTGATTTGTTCAACCATGGAATGCAGTATAACAATTGACGGGACATTGCCTCGGGGGATTGGCATTACAAAGGGGCAGTTGCGCAGGGCTGCGAAATATTTTGCTCAGAAGTCGTCAAGCAGGGTGAAAATTCCTTTTTACGAGGTTACGGTTATTCTCCAAAACGATTCCGAATCCGACGAGGTTCATAAAGCCGTCATGGGGGTTGCTGGCGCAACCGATGTGATAACGCAGGCGTATGAGGCTATGCCGCCAGAGTCGGACGGTGTTTACGGAGAACTTTACGTAAATGTGGATCAGGCCTTTCGCTATGCGCAGATTTCTCCGAATTGGTCTGCTGCCAAAGAACTCGTGCTGTATGTTGCTCACGGCATCGATCATCTTTCCGGAGCTGACGATCTTGATGAAAAGAGCCGCTCGACAATGCGCAGGCGCGAATTGCGCTGGCTTTCTGAGTTTTTTGCCAATGAGGCAGCGGGGAGTGCAGTTTTATGAAATCTCTCTACAGTTCAATTGTTTTATCTGCTTTTCTTGTGCTGTTTCCATTGCATTATGCCCGTTCGTATGCGCAATACGACTTTGAGAGGTGGTATGCCGGTTCGAAAGCTGTCGCTGTTTTTGCCCAAGGCGGAGCCGAAATGCGAAATTGCTGCGGTGCTGGTGCGTATGCGGGGTATTATATAGGAGATTTTACGGCAGCCGAAGTTTCGGGGGCATTGCTTGAGAACAGAGCGGGTGTTTCGTTCCGTTTTCTCTGGCATTGGTGGGGCTATGAAAAGTTTGATCCATTTTTCACTCTGGGTGCCAATGGATTTATAAAGGGCGAAGCAGGGCCTTCATTCGGATGGGGAACGTTTTGGCATTTTAACGATAATTGGTCGCTACGGTTCGATTCTGATGCGACGTTAGGCGTTGAAGGCGAAGATGAAATGGTTTATACGCTCAGTGCGGGTGTTCAGTACTCGTTTTAATTTGGAGATTCCATGGTGCTTGATAATTGCAGACAAGAATGGTACGATGCCGAAAAGCGCGTTATGGTGACGATGGTCGACGTTAAGAACGCGGCCCAGAGTCTGTCTGGCGGGCATCTGTGTGGACCAGCCAGCGCATATGTGCTTTCAAAAGCACTTGCTGCCGCCGCGCTGTTAGGCGCCGAGTGCTCCACAGATGACGAGACTCTTATCATTCAGATGAAATGTTCCGGGCCGATCGGCGGCTTCAACGTCGAATGCACTGCAGGCGGAACATTACGCGGATATACTGAAAAGAAGATACTTGACGATTTTGACGCATCAGGCGTTTTCGACGATAAAAAGATTCTTGGCGACCGCCAGATCCAGATTGTACGCTCCGTGCCTGGCAAGATACTATCTCAGGGCATATCGAATTCTCTCGACGGTTATCTTGCCGGATCGTTGCAGCGCAAAGCATGTGTTTTTCTTGAGGCTTCTGTCAGCGATGAAGTGAAGGTTCTTGAAGCTCGCGGTATTATGGTGGAGGCAATGCCCGACAGCGACTGGTCTGTCTCTCTCGGCACAGAGGGTGTGCGCAAGTCAATTGAAAAATACACGTCAGGCACATTATCCTCCTCGCCGCGCAACATACTTGAAAAAATGGGTTTGCAGAAGGCCGAACTTAAAAAATCATTGCCGCTTTCATTCGCATGCCGATGTTCTCCCGAGCGTGCGGCAGCGCTTATCTCCTCCATGGGGGCAGACGAGCGCAAGGATCTTCCTGCTAAAATCGACATTACATGTCATATGTGCGGACGGGTGTTTACGGTTTCGACCGGCAATTGATCTAGATGAAGCACAGAGTAACAGTTGAAATAAACATTGGCGCGCTAAAGCGCAACTACGGCAGAATTGCATCGCGCGTTGCGCCGTCCGGTGTATTGTGCGTTCTCAAGGCTGACGCATATGCCTTAGGCGTTTCGGAGTATGCAAGCGCACTCTACGACTGCTCATGCAGAGATTTTGGCGTCGCGGAACCGTTTGAGGCGGTAGAGCTTCTGTCCATATTAAAATCCAAATGCGCATGCGCCAATGTGCAGATTCTTTCAAGTGTGCTTCCCGATGAAATTGCGCAGATGGTCGAATGCGGAGTAACTCTGCCGGTTGTCGATTTCCAAACAGCGCGGTTGATTGACGCCGCCGCCGCAAAGGCGGGGCACAGAGCTAAGGTTCATTTTAAGATAGATACGGGAATGGGCCGTCTTGGCATTCCGGTTGACGAATCTGAACGCGTAATTATGTCGGTTCTTGAACTGCCCAATCTTGATTGCGAAGGCATTTTTTCGCATTGTGCCATGGCTTACAATTCAGAAGACGCGTATACGTCGTCCCAGATAGGCAGATTCAGGCGCCTTCTCTCCCGTCTGGACGAACGCGGCGTTGCATTCAAGAAGATCCACATAGCGGCAAGTGACGCTATAAACAATTTTCCCGAAGCATTCAGAGCGCCTTTCAATATGGTGCGTACGGGTATCAATCTTCACGGAAGCTTCGATCCGAATGGGCTTAAATCTCTCGATCTTGAGCCTGTGCTTACATTGAAAACGCGCGTTGCGCAGGTGCGCACTCTGCCGCGCGGCGCTACTCTCGGATACGGCAGGACTCACATTTTGCGCAGAGACTCGAAAATTGCGACAATATGTGCAGGTTATGCCGACGGTTTGCCGATTGCACTCTCCAATAGAGGGCATGTTTTAATTGGCGGAAAGCGTTGTCCAATTTTGGGCAGAGTTTCCATGGATTACACCACCGTGGACGTTTCAGACGTTCCAAATGTTATGCCTGGCGATGATGTTGTTTGTTTTGGCAAATGCGGAGATGAGTCAATAACTCCCGACGACTGGGCAGCAATAAAGGGTACTCATGCATACGACATAATATGTTCACTCGGCAGTCGTGTGCAGCGCTCTGTCATAGATTGATGTTTAGGTTTTATTAAGAGGTGTTTAAATGAAAAAAAATCCATTCCAACAACGTTTGTCAAAATTTGTTTCATACCTCAATGAAAACAAACTCGACGGGGCTGTTGTTTTTTCACAGCATAACATAAGGGCGCTGACCGGTGTCGACTGCGACAGCGCTTGCCTTTTGGTGACGGCCGCAAAAACAGTTTTCTTCACGGATTTCAGATATCTTCCAGCTGTTGAGAGACTGGCCCCCTATCTTGAATTGTCCGACATTTCAAAACTTCGCGGCAAAAAGCCCTTGAGAATGCGTGGAGTCGATTTCAAGAGGGTCGGTTGCGAGTTTTCAATATCGCATTCGCGTTTTATTTCCCTGTCCAAGGTTTTTCCCGAAGCGGAACTGTTTGATGTCGGCGCGCAAATATCAGAATTGCGGGCGGTTAAGACTGATGATGAAATAGAAAAAATCAGAGCCTCGGCCAGATTAAACGATAAAATTTGGCATGAAGCCAGCGCTGCATTTGCGCCGGGCATGACTGAGCGGGAAATGGCTCGCATTATCAAAACTCTTATGATAAGGTACGGCGACGGCGAAGCGTTTGAAACGATAGTATGCGTAGATAAAAACGCGGCTGAATGCCATCATGTTCCCGACGATACTGTATGGGACGGCAAAAAGCCGGTCCTCGTGGACATGGGCGTCATTCTCGATGGTTATGCCTCGGATTTGACGCGCAATATTGTGCCGTCCCGTCCGTCAAGACTCTATAAAAAGGTCTATTCTCTTGTGCTGGAGGCCAATAAGCGTGCAATCAATGCTGCAAGGCCGGGTATGGCTGCCGCGTCGCTTGACAAGGTCGCTCGTGATTTTCTTTCGAAAAACGGCTTCGGCGGCGCGTTCGGACATTCGCTGGGGCACGGTGTCGGGCTTGAGGTACATGAAGCGCCAGGTGTTTCTAAGCTTTCTAAAACCGTTTTAAGAAGCGGAATGGTTGTCACGATAGAGCCGGGGGTCTATCTGCCGGGTAATCTCGGTGTAAGAGTGGAGGACCTTGTTCTTATAACCGACAGCGGCTGCGAAGTTTTGTCTTCATCAGAGAAATAAAATGAGTTTAAGCGGGTTTTTCGACACACATGCGCATTTTACGACCTCACGCGAGGAGGTGGGCGCAATCCTTCGTCGTGCTAAGGAGGCGTCTGTAAATACGGTCATGGCGGTAGGAGGGAGCGGGCAGCTAAATGCAGGCGCGCGTTTGGCTTTCGATATGGCGTCTGATGATCCTGATCAATATCCGAGAGTTATGCTCTCTGTAGGGTATGATCGCGATCAACTCGATTCTAATCCGTCTGAGATTGATCATTCCATGTCGGCTGCAGTCGGTGAAATCGGGCTTGATTACTACTATGAGCCGCAGACACGCAGTCAGCAAATTGACCTGTTTGCCGCGCAGCTTTCAATCGCTCAAAGGCGCAGTCTGCCTGTAGTGGTTCATACTCGCGAGGCTGACGATGATACGCTCGGCGTTCTGCGCGACTTTAACGTCAAGGGCGTGATTCACTGCTTTACCGGGAGTCCTGTCTTCTGCCGCAGACTTCTCGACCTTGGTTTTTACATCTCGATGTCGGGCATTGTCACCTTTAGAGCGGCCGATAATGTCCGTGAGACGGTAAAAGTCGTGCCGCGCGACAGGCTTCTTATCGAGACGGACACGCCATTTCTTGCGCCCGTGCCGAAAAGAGGGCAGTCTAACGAGCCGGCATTCGTTGTTCATACGGCAAAGTTCCTTTCAGAATATCTTTCTCTGCCGATTCAGACTCTCGCAGAGATAACGACATTAAACGCTTATTCACTGTTCGCTCCGGGCGCTTCCATATAGCCGATGATACTTGCACCTTTAAGAGGAGTTACTATAAGATGTTTTCGCGAATGCTTTGCGGAAGCGTTGAAGTTATATGGTTTTACCGAGGCTGTGACACCGTTCATAACGGCAAACGCCGGGTTCGATCCTCTTAAAGACAGGGAACTTGCCGGCTGCGCTTCAAATGGCGCAGCCAACGGCTTTAAAGTTACTCCGCAGTTTATCGGCAAAGATCCGCAGTCGTTGCGATTTTGTCTTGACCGCGTCAAGGCTGCGGGCTTTTACACTGCCGATTTGAATTGCGGCTGCCCGTTTCCGATGGTGCGCAATAAGTTTCGCGGCAGCGGCATTATGAAAACGCCCGATGTTCTCGCAAGGATGCTCGAGGTCGGCTGCGATGTCATGGGTGACGGGGCGTTTTCAGTCAAGGTTCGATTAGGTGTCGATTCCTGTGACGAGTTGTATTCGTTGATGCCGTTGTTAAATTCGTTCCCGCTTAGGTTTGTGACGGTTCATGCGCGTACTGCCCGCCAAATGTATGAAGGTCAATGCAATCTTCATGCGTTTGAAAAGGTGTCAGAAATATCGGCCAATCCCGTTGTCTATAACGGCGATGTCGAAATGGACGGGGCGGTTATGAAAGGGCCACTTAAACAGGTGGATTTCGAAAAAAACAAAATTGCAGATGTTATGATTGGCAGGGGGTTTGTAAAGCATCTTGCCGGTATAGGCGGCATAGAGCAGCTGCTTCAAAAGTATATCGAGGCGTCGAGGCTCGAACTTCACGGCGAGAGGGCTGTGCTCGGGCGCAT
>JAZOTG010000087.1:0-3038 GCA_045657505.1 Kiritimatiellia bacterium
GCGATGTTTATCCCGCCTGGGGGCGGCTTATTGACTTTGTTAAAACCGGTCTGCCGGCGGAAAAACCCGAAATACACCTTGGAGCCGACGAAAACCGGACAAAAGCATTTGCAGGGGCAATGTTCGGGCGGGCTATGGGAATAGGGCGAAGCGTAATACCTATGCTTCCAAAACTTGAGGGCAAACTGCTGGATTTAGCCGGCGGGCCCGGAGCATACGCGATACTGCTGTGCCAGGCCAACCCGTCCCTGAAATGCGTAAGTGTCGATCTGCCCGCCATAAGCGCAGAGGCCGCCAATTATGTAGCTGCGCATAATATGGCCGACCGCATCGAATGCCGCCCCGGCGATTATCACTTCGACGAATACGAGCCCGACACATACGACGCCGTCACCATCTTCGGCGCGCTTCATCAGGAATCACCCGAGGAAATTGTAAAAATACTTAAGCGCGCATACCGCGCGCTAAAAAAAGGCGGGAGAATCTTCATTCTTGACCTGATGACCGACGAATCACACACCAAGCCCAAATTTTCGGCCCTCTTTGCCGTCAATATGGCGCTTACAACCAGGAACGGATGGGTATTTTCAGATGTTGAACTCAAAACATGGATGAAAGAATCCGGCTTTATTCCCGAGGCGACACGGCAGGTACCGCCGCCGATGCCGCACTGGATTGTCGAAGCCGTAAAAAAATAGAAAGGAACATCGCCATGAGTTTTTTCAAAGCTTACGATATGCGCGGAACTTATGGTGTGGATTTCAATCTCACGACCGTCCGCGAAGTCGGCCGTGCGCTTGTTGAAACAGTCGGCCCCGGGCGCTGGCTCGTCGGCAGAGACTGCCGCACCACAAGTGCAGACGTGCGCAATGCGTTAATCGACGGTCTGCTGCTCGGCGGGGCGGAGGTTGTAGACATTGGGCTCTGCACCACGCCGATGGTATACTTTTTTACCGCTCTCGACAATTTTGACGGCTCGGTCATGGTGACGGCCTCACACAACCCGCCGACCGACAACGGGCTGAAAGTCTCAATGAAAACGGCACTGCCGGTCGGTTATGCAAACGGACTGAGTGCCGTCGAGAAAATCGTCAAAGAGCGCATCCCGTCATCATCCGGAGAGTACATGCCGCCTGAAAGAGCCGAACCCGACAACACGCCCTTCTTGAAGCGCTACTCGCGGTGGATGGCTGAACACGCGGGCAGGACGCCGACATCTCTCAAATACGCCGTCGACTGCTCCAACGGAATGTCGGGGCTGTTAGTAAAAGAACTTTTTCCGGATGCGGCAGTCATAAACTCCGAAATTGACGGGCGGTTCCCATCGCATTCGCCAAACCCGCTTAACGCGGATGCCCGCGAGCAATTGTCACAGTTCGTGAAATCCCATAAGCTCGACTTCGGCATTATTTTCGATGGCGATGCCGACCGCGCGATGTTCGTGGACGAAAACGGGGATTTCGTGCAGCCGGACTATCTTACCGCTCTCATTGCCCGCGAAACAATCGAGGCAAACAGCATGCCTCCCGAAGAATGCACAGTGATTTACGATGTGCGCACAAGCCGCGCCACGATCGAGTCAATCGGCGAGCTGGGGGCGTCAGGTCTGATGGTGCCGGTTGGACACGCCTTCGCAAAGCCCGCTCTCCGAAAAAGCGGCGCCATCTGCGGCGGCGAACTTGCGGGGCACTACTATTTCAAAGAGTTCTTCGGCTGCGACAGCGGCATCCTCGCCGCACTGAGAATGCTCTCCGTAATTTCAAAGACAAAACAGAACGGCTCGACTTTCAGCAGAACCGTTGCGAAGATAAAATCCCGTTACGCCAATTCGGGCGAAATCAATTTCAAGGTCGCCGACAAGGACGGAGCCATAGAGCGGGTGCTCTCAATGGCGCGGAAACATTTTCCGGATGAAATTTCGCGTTCCGAGATTGATGGCGTAAGAATCGAATACGGCGAAGGGTGGATCAACATACGCAAATCAAACACCGAGCCGTTCCTAAGGCTCGTCGCCGAAGCCGACACCAAAGCCCGCCTGCTCAAATGGATTGACCTGCTTACGGCGGCTATAGCAGAATCAGGCAAGCAATAACGTGGCAAGCCCGGCGACAAGGCAATACGGGCCGAAGATCCAAAACCACCTGCCATTCAGAATCTTAACGAGCAGAACAAGCGAAATGTAACCCGAAACAGCCGACACTGCCATGCCAAAAGCAAGCTGCAGCCAGGTCGGCTGCGCCGTGGCTGGACCGGCCGCGCAAAACGCATCTATCATCTCAAGCACAAGCGCTCCGCAAATCAGCGGCGCGGACATCAAAAACGAAAACTCCGCCGCCTTGCCGGAATCTATACCGCCGCCCTTCGCGCAGGCCAAAGTCATGCCGCTGCGTGAAATGCCGGGCAAAAGAGCCAGGGCCTGAGCGCAACCCATCATCAGCGCGCGAAGCACGCTTACGTCTTTAGACCCCGCCGGGATGTACCGCGTACCAAGCAGCATCGCCCCTGTAAACATTAGCAGCGCACCGACCATTTTTGCATTTTCAAAAAGCGCTTTTATTTCGCCCGCGAAAATGAAATATATGCACACGGCGGGAAGCGCGCTTATTAACAGTTTTATCATATAAAACCACGATTCACGCCGCAGCCCGGTATCGGCGCTGCTCGAAAAGCACCCTGAAGCGATCTGCCTGATGGTTTTCGAATAATAAAAAACAATTGACAGAAGCGTTCCCGCATGAAGGCATACATCAAGCCTGACCCCGTCAATCCGCACTCCAAGCAGGTGCTGAAGAATCACGAGGTGCCCGGAGCTCGATACCGGCAGAAACTCGGCCACGCCCTGCAGAAGCGAAAGAATAAAAACATCGGAAAATTGCATAAGCGGATTATATCATAACGACAGGCTCATGGGGAATGCGCTCAAGCGAAAACCCGCCGACAAGCTCTTTCAGCGAAAGCTTCTGCCCGGCGGAGCACAACCCGCACGACGACGCCAGGCGGCCGATCAGCTCCTCGCTCGTCAATCCTGCCGCACGGTA
>JAZOTG010000088.1:0-4957 GCA_045657505.1 Kiritimatiellia bacterium
GTTGTAGATCCACCAACTCCTCATGTCCAGCAACCGCGTCTAAAGACTGATGTAAATTTCTACTGTTGTAGATTATTCGTGATCCTTGTTCTTTTTTGTAGTCTAAAGACTGATGTAAATTTCTACTGTTGTAGATCTTGCGAATATCCGTCCTCGCTCTCATAGTCTAAAGACTGATGTAAATTTCTACTGTTGTAGATGGAAAGATAATCGAATTGTTCGGCTATTTGTCTAAAGACTGATGTAAATTTCTACTGTTGTAGATACTTTCTTCTGTTCGCTCATTTTTTTAGGTCTAAAGACTGATGTAAATTTCTACTGTTGTAGATCACGGCAAAAAAGGCGCGAAAAAAACCGGTCTAAAGACTGATGTAAATTTCTACTGTTGTAGATAATGAGGGCACTTGGAGCAGTTAGGAGGTCTAAAGACTTAGGTAAATTTCTATGGTAAGGGGGTAGAAAAGGATTTGGCTGAATCGGTGAAGGTTTCGTGAGGCAGTTAATCAGAGGCATGGGGATGCAAAGAAAAATTTAGTAGAATATGAATTCTTTACTACTTTTTTACAGAATAACTTGACTCGGTGCAACATGGTTTTTAGGCTGATTCCATGATATGGAGGCTTTTATAAGATTATGAATACAGGTACGCAGTTGCGAAAGCAAGTAAATGATCTTTTATTAGGTTTAATTAGTCATCCGCGATTTACAAAGCAAGAAATAGAGGGATCAAATGGAAAACAGCATGAATGATTATGGAGTTTCATCCTTTCGTTGGAACTCGCCATTATTACTCCTCCAATGATAGTTCTGCCTTGCATTAAACGATCCTGGGGCCGGCTTTAGTTATTCGAAATATGGAAGAAGAACAAATAAGGGTGTTATTCCGAAAGTATTAACAGAAGAAGATTTTGATGTTCTATATGACCAATATGCTGAAGAGGCGGAGATGGATGATTGGTGATGTTTTTGCACGAGGGCGATTGTTTGTAAAAATAGCGGTAATGATGAAGATTTGATTGGTTTTATAAAATCTTGTGTGCAAAAATCTTGAGTGATGAGAGGGTAAGATAGTGGACAAGTGGGCAATCATTGCCATGGCCATAGTTTGCAAACTATGGCCATGCGGTACGTATAATAATTCATAAAGACAAAAACTTTTTTATGATTGACGGAAGGATCGGGTGAAAAGATGAAGTATGCGATAATGAGCGATATTCATGGGAATTTAGAGGCGTTTGCGGAGGCCGTTGCTGATGCGAGAAAGCGGGAATGTCAAAGAATCATTTGCCTCGGAGATCTTACAGGATATGGATTCAAATTGAAAGAGTGGGTTCGTTTCGCAATGAAAACGGTTGATGTATGTTTAATGGGTAATCATGATGTCGTCAGCGGATACTTTTTGTAGGGCATACGCACATCCCGTTTTAATGAAGATTGCGCCGCGCAGTGTCGAGACGGCTCAGTCGTTCGATGAGAAGGAGGCTGTGTCAGGGATGAGAGTGCATCTATGATCAGCAGTGCCGTAAATGGGAATTTGTATCGTTTAAGGGTTAATGAACTTTTGAGGTAAACGGCAAATTACGTCTCGCTGCGTCCGTTCCTTGCCTAAGGCATTTAAATTATGGTAGAATATCGCATTATTAACTAAACAAAAGAGGTGGGTTATCGCACAGTTCACACGTGTAAATTACAAGATTCGCGTTCCTCAGGTTCGTGTTCTTGATTCGATGGGAAATATGCTCGGCGTCATGTCAACACGTGATGCCTTGAGGATGGCAGAAGAAAGGAGCCTCGACCTTGTTGAAATTACTCCTAACGCTGTTCCTCCAGTCTGTAAAATAATGGATTACGGAAAGTTCAAGTACGAGGAATCCATTCGCGAAAAGAAGGCTCGCAAGTCACAGAAGGTTCAGAAGGTCAAGGAAATAAAATTCCATCCTGGAACTGACACCAATGACTTTGACTACAAGCTTCGTCAAATTCGCGGCTTTTTGAAAGACGGGTGCAAAGTCAAACTCACCTTGCAGTATCGCGGCCGCGAGAACGCCCATCGAGAGCTTGGCGAAGATGTGATCAACAGGGTGCTCGAGTCCATCAAGGACGAGTGCTTTATCGAGCAGGCGCCTAAAACTTTAGGTCGCGTTCTCGGTGCTCTGATTGGTCCTCCGCGTAAAAACGCGTCCAAAAGTGGCGGCGGTGCAGAGCGTCAGGAAGGCGGCATCCGTATTTCCGTAAATTGAGAAGCAGGTCATTATAATGAACGAAGAACGTCCCGATTTTTCAAACAAGGCTTATCTTTTACCGCACATAAACAAAGAAGGCATGCGTTTTGGATATATCGCATGCGCTATAGCTCTTCTTGCTTTGGCGGGGTTGGCTGCAACTTTTTTCACTGCGCCGTCGCATATGTTTAAAACACTGTTGGCGACTGCGGGGTGGGCGGTTTTGTCGACACTGTTGGCCTTGCTTGCATACGGGACGTTTCTTTTCTTCCGTGACCCAGAGCGTTATCCTCCACTCGATGACAAGGCTGTTCTTTCTCCTGCCGATGGCCGCATTTGCATAATATCGGAGAGGGAGTTTCCTGATTCGTTTGGCGAAATGCAGGAATACAAGGGCAAGAAGGTTTGGTGCGTCAGCGTGTTTATGAGCGTATTCAATGTTCACGTTAACCGTCTGCCCACGGCGGGCACCATTCTTAAAAAAGAATACATAGCGGCCGGCAAATTTTTTAACGCCTCGTTGGACAAGGCTTCCAAAGAGAACGAGCGCTGCAATTATCTGGTCAAGGCAGACAACTCTCAGGTATATGCTGTTACGCAGATTGCTGGTCTCGTCGCAAGACGCATTGTGCCTCAGGTCTCCGAGGGGCAGCATCTTGACCGCATCGAACGCTTCGGTCTGATTAGATTCGGTTCTCGCCTCGATATTTATCTGCCAGAGGGTGTAAAGCCGGAAGTGAGAGTTGGTCAGATCATGGTGGCTGGAGAGTCGGTGCTTGGGCATCTCAGTTGAAAGGTTGCAAAAGATGGGCAAGTTCAGATTTAGAGGGAGAAGGAGCGGTTCCACTCATGATTCACGCAAGAGTGTTCCGCTCAAGTCGCTCTTACCCAATCTTATAACGTCAATTGCGGCTTGTGCCGGCATAACTTCCATTTCGCTTTCAAGCGAGGGGCGTTTTTCCCAGGCGATGCTTGCGATGCTTGTTGCCTGTGTTTGCGACGGCATGGATGGCCGTATTGCCCGCATGCTCAATGCAAGTTCAAAACTTGGCGCCGAGCTTGATTCGCTCGCCGACTTTGTTAACTTTGGTGTTGCGCCGGCAATGTTCATGTATTTCTGGCTCACAGGCGGCCCGCTTCATGAGGGGTGCAATCCTATACTTGTGCGCGCCGTTCTTGCATGCTCGCTTTTTTACGCTATGTGCGATTGTTTCCGTCTTGCGAGGTTCAATACAATGCTTGAACAGGAAACCAAGCCGTATTGGAGGCATTTTTTCACAGGCGTGCCTGCGCCTGGCGGCTGTCTGATGGTTTTGACTCCGTTTATTCTTTTGCATTCTCTCAGGATGCAGGAACGCTGGCCCGAATTTTACAGTGTTTTTAGCAGCCCCTATTTCGGCATGTTGATGCTTCTGTTTGTGGGTACATTGATGGCCTCGCGACTGCCGACGATTTCACTTAAGGCGATTCACATCAAGAGGAGTGCAATGCGTCCTATAATAGCGCTCGGGCTCTTTCTCGTAGGTTGCCTCTTTTTTAACATGTATCTTACTCTCGGCATCATTGGTGCGTTGTATATTTTAACAATTCCTTTTTCATGCATTGCGTTTTCCAGGGCGAAGGCGCGTTATGAAAGTTCGTTAGACGCTTAGAGTTGCTGGTAATACAATGGAAAAGAAGTCATTTGTTTTAGCTGTCTTGGCCATTTCGTCGGTGGCGTTTGCCGCCGGTCCCGGGCCTGGCGATTTTTATGCTACTGATGCATATCCCGGCTTTGACGACGAGTCTAAGATTCTGCCGCGCGAAAAAAAAACATCAAGTGTCTTTTGGTGGTTGAACGCCAAGTGCGACAATCCGGCCGATCAGCTTGAACTTGCCCGCAAATATCTTGTCGAGGGCTCTTACACAAGTGCAGCCATAGCATTTGACGCGCTTGTTGCCGCTTGGCCTAATTCCTCCGAAGCGCCTATTGCGCAGGATGAGCTTGCCGATTTGTATCTTAAAATAGGAGATGCCATCAGCGCCCATGCAGAGTACAAGTATCTGATCGACTTCTTTCCTACTCGTTGCAATCATAGCCAGGCTATCGAAAAGTTGTACGAGTCGGCTCTGAAGATGCGAGAAGACGGCAAGAAAATCCTTTTTTTCCGCTTTGCCAATACAGTTGACGTGCGCAGGGCGTTTGAGGCGGTCGTGCTTCGGGCGTCTGGTGCTCCGTTTGCGGTTGATGCGCTTTTTGCCGTTGCCGAACTTCGCGTTGAAGATGGTGATTACGCTCAGGCGGTTTCGGTGTACAAGACCATTCGCAACAGATATTCTTCCTCAAAGAGAGTGCATGAGGCGCTTGCCGCCGAGGCGGATCTGAGAATGAAACTGTTGAGACAGCACGAATACAACTACTCAAGGTGTAAAAACACGGTTGATTTTATGGCTATGGCCGTTTCTACCGCTTCCGATACGGGGGCCGCAGCACGCTTTGAAGAGTATCGCGCGGAGGCCGTGAAGATGCTTGAGCGGGAGGCTTTTAAAAGCGCCAGGTTTTACGATTCGCGCACGCGCAAGCGCCGCGCCGCTGTTGCCGCATATGAGCATTTCCTTAGGGAATTTCCTGCCGGAGAATATGCCAATGCCGCTCGCGAGCGCATCGCACAGTTGAAGGAGAGTGCACAATGAGATTTGCCGCTTTATATTCGCTTTTTGCAGTCATGTTGTTTACGGGGTGCGCCTCGTACAGG
>JAZOTG010000089.1:0-3858 GCA_045657505.1 Kiritimatiellia bacterium
ACTTTAGATGGCGGAGTTAATGTATGAAGATGAGACGTATGCTATCAAAGGTGCGGTGTTTGAGGTGTATAAGACTTTGGGTGCTGGCTTTTTAGAGGCGGTTTATCAGGAGAGTTTAGGAGAAGAATTGAGGAGAAGAGGAATTCCGTTTGCGTCGCAAGTTGAAATAAAGCTTGATTATAAAGGGAAGATACTTCGTCAATTTTATAAGGCAGATATCGTATGCTACGATAAGATAATATTGGAATTGAAGTCGGTAAATAATCTATCGTCTGAACACTCGGCACAATTATTTAATTATTTACGAGCAACAAAAACAAACCTTGGTTTGCTTGTTAATTTTGGACATTATCCTGGAGTAGAGATAAAGCGAATTGCTTTATAAAATATTCCGTGTATTCAGTGTATTCCGTGGTTAAAAATGAAAAAGCCCCTATTCAGTTGTGTGATTCCAGTAAAAGGACCGCGTCCATTTTTTGACGAGGCTCTTAAGAGTCTCCAAAATCAAGGCTTGGGTGATGACCTGGAGATAATCATTCAGGATGCGGATATTGAATCGGACAAAGGGCAGAGCGATGCACTTAATAATGGCTTTGCCAAGGCAAGAGGCGAGTGGCTTTTTTGGCTTAATGCTGATGACGTTCTGTTGCCAGGGGCGCTGAAAAGTTTAGAGTTTAGAGTTAAGAGTTTAGAGTTTAAGGATGTTGAATGGATTGCTGGCGATACAGTTTATATTGATGAGAATGGCATTGTTAAGGATGTACGTACCGATGCAAAATGGATGCCGTGGTTTGGTGCGCATTTGAGCGTTTGGACAGGCGGGCCGAGTTCGTTTTTTCGTCGTGGACTCTGGGAGCGGCATGGTGGCTTAGGTGTGAATTTAAAATATGTTATGGATATCGACTTGTGGACGCGCTGGGCGAAAAAAGGTATTAGATTTAGAGGTGTAGGTCGATATGTCTGGGGCTTTAGAATGCATGCGGGTTCCAAGACTATGGGCGGAGAGTGCAATGATGAATATTATGCTGAAAGAGTTGGCGTAGCTGAGAGTCATAATTTGAAGCATCAAAAAATATGGCGCTTTGCCACGCGCGTTCTCAGTATAATAAATGGCAGCTGGTTTAAGCGAGTGATAGACAGAAAGAGATTTTTTGGATTCAATTGGAAGGGGATTACGCAATGAGGATTGTTCATTTTTGCGCTGGGTTGCAGTTTTGGAACGGCATGGCAAACACTGCACGGGAATTTGTTGCTGAGCAATCTACGCAAGGATATGACTCTTCACTGACTGATGATGCACATGTATTGTCAAAGGCGAGGCGCGGAGATATTGACGTCGTTTATATTCATGGAGCGTGGCTGCCCGTGTTATGGAAAGTTGCCAAGCACGCAAAGCGGATAAATGCGAAGTTGATTATTCGCCCAGCTGGCAGTTATGATCCTGTGCGTCTGGCGTTTCATAGATGGAAGAAACAGTTGGTCGTTGCTTTTGAGAAAAAGATGTTGCGTCGTGCAGACGTGCTTCTTGCCACTTGCAAGGAAGAAGCAATGTGGATCAAAGATTACGTCGGCAAAAATTGTCCGATGATCGAAATAACAGATTTGAAGCGTTTTTTTCTTTCCGATTTTTGCATCAGTGAACATGGCATAGAAGGTTCGGCGTTTAGTGTCGAGAGGTTGCTGAGTGATAATTTTAAACATCATACTCCGAACTCTAAGCTGAAAGTGCTATACCTTGGACGGAGGCATCCACTTAAGGGAGTGGAGTACTTGGAGAGGGCGGTGAAAGAGTTAAACCACGGAATACACGGAACACACGGAAAAGGGGAAGATAGTTTAGAGTTTAGAGTTGAGAGTTTAGAGTTAGGAGTTAGTGAGGAGAACTCGAAACTCGAAACTCGAAACCTGGAACTTAAAATAGTGAGCAATGCGTTTGGTGAAGAGAAAGAGAGAGTCTGGGAATGGTGTGATGTGCTTGTGCTGCCGACATTGAGTGAAAATTTTGGAAGGGTGGTTGCCGAGGGTCTCGCGCGAGGCAAGCGTGTCATAACAACGGATGGCGCACCAGCATGGGCGTGCATAGGAGATTGTGGTCAGTCGTCATTCGTTAGCGGCGATGAATTTAGAGTTCAGAGCTTAGCGGGCGAAGAGAGTAACGGTAGTTTAACATATGGATATGGCGGGAGATTGATATATTTGCGAGGGTATCGCGATGGAACAAAGGAACAAAGAGTAGAGTTGTTAAAGAAGGCAATAGAGGTTTTTCGCAGGTAGGAGATCAAATGAAAATTTCGTTGATAACAGCATGCTACAATAGTGTCTCGACAATTGGAAAAACTTTTGAATCGGTTGCGTCTCAGCGCGGTGTAAACTTAGAATATATTGTAGTTGATGGAGGTTCTACTGACGGCACGGTAGATGTAATAAAAGAGTATGCCGCCAAAACGAATGACTTTACGATTAAATGGGTCTCCGAACGTGACCGTGGCATATATGATGCGATGAACAAAGGTATTAAAATGGCGACGGGTGATGTTGTCGGCATTCTTAATTCTGACGATGTTCTTTCGGATGAATATACTTTAAGTACCATCGCTGAAGCATTTGACCATGAAATAGATGCTGCATATGCCGACATACGATTTGTGCGAGAACTCGGCGGTAGAACAATCCGTTATTGCAGCGCAAAATATTTCAAACCGTGGATGTTTAGATTTGCCGTGATGATTCCCCATCCAAGTTTTTACTGTAGGCGCGAATTGTTTGAGAAGTATGGCGTGTATTCTCTTGATTACAAAATATGTGCTGACTTTGAATTAGTGATGCGGTTTATGTGGAAGCATCAGATCCGTACGCGCTATCTAAATAAATGCGTTGTTGTTATGAGAACTGGTGGAGCCTCAACAGCAGGGCTGGCAAGTAATATAACGATTAACAAAGAGGATCTTCGTGCCCTTAAAGCACATGGCTATTGGAGCTCGCTGTGGCTCATATATTTGAAGTATTTCTTTAAGATATGGGGCTTTTTGATACGTCCGAAACAATCGTAATTGCGCAATTTCCGCGGTTGGGCGGGCTCGTTGAATTACGAGGGCTGTTTTGGTATAATACCATTTCAGAGCGATTTTTCATTCTATTTGAAAGGGAACTGTAAGAGATGAAGCGCGCTGATGTGGACAAAGTCCTGATTATCGGTTCTGGCCCTATTGTTATCGGGCAAGCTTGTGAATTTGACTATTCTGGTACCCAGGCATGTAAAGCGTTGCGGGCATGCGGTTACAAAGTTGTTCTTGTAAACTCCAACCCGGCCACCATAATGACCGATCCCGTAATGGCCGATGCAACCTACATCGAGCCATTGAACGAAGCCCGTCTTGAGCAGATTATTGAAAAGGAGCGTCCTGATGCCATTCTCCCCAATCTTGGCGGGCAGACGGGGCTTAACCTTTCGATGGAACTCGCCAAGAAGGGTATTCTTGATAAATACGGGGTGAAGGTAATCGGTGTTAATCTCGATGCTATCGAGCGCGGTGAAGACCGTGAGATTTTCAAAGCCACCATGGAAAAACTCGGCATTGAAACTCCTCGCTCGGGCATTGTCCACACAGTTGAAGAAGCTGTTGACCTTGTCGAGAACAAAATAGGCTACCCCGTCGTAGTGCGCCCCGCTTATACAATGGGCGGCTCTGGCGGCGGCTTTTGCTACAACATTGAGGAACTCCGCACCATTTGTATGCGGGGGCTTGATGCTTCTCTGACGCATCAGTGCCTTATTGAGGAGTCCATCCTCAATTGGGAGGAGCTCGAGGTCGAAGTCGTGCGCGAAGTCGGATCGTAGCCATGTCGTTCTGTGAGCCA
>JAZOTG010000090.1:0-6403 GCA_045657505.1 Kiritimatiellia bacterium
CCTACGCAGGTCAGGACATCATCTCCAACGCTTCCTGCACGACGAACTGCCTCGCTCCCATTTCCAAGGTTCTCAACGACACCTTCGGCATCAAGCGCGGCCTCATGACCACCATTCACGCTGCAACCGCCACCCAGAAGACGGTTGACGGTCCTTCCAAGAAGGATTGGCGCGGTGGCCGTGGCATCCTTGAGAACATGATTCCTTCTTCGACCGGTGCTGCCAAGGCCGTCGGCAAGGTTCTTCCTGCTCTCAACGGCAAGCTCACGGGCATGTCCGTCCGCGTTCCCACGAGCGACGTTTCCTTCGTCGACCTCACGGTCGAGCTCGAGAAGGAAGCTTCCTACGAAGACATCTGCGCTGCTATGAACCGGGCTTCCGAGGGTGAGCTCAAGGGCGTTCTCGGTTATACCGACGAGGCTGTCGTCTCGACCGACTTCCGCGGCGATGCCCGTACGTCAATCTTCGACGTTAAGGCCGGCATCCAGCTCGACTCCACGTTCGTCAAGGTCTGCTCCTGGTACGACAACGAGTGGGGCTATTCCAACAAGGTTCTTGAGATGGCTCGTGTCATCGCCAAGTAATTCTTGAGCGAACAAGCGACAAAAAGCCGCCGAAGTTTTCGGCGGCTTTTTTATTGCAGGTTTTTCAGCGGGTTTTGTTTTTACCAGGCGTATTCAACTTTGCCGCCTTCGATTATGCGCGGCGAACGCAATTTAAAATCCTTATTGAGAAAATCGTTTGCAGTGTCAATCTGCCAGCCTTTCAGGCCGGCAATATGCAAGAAGCCCGGCAGCAGCATGTCGGACTGGAGAGGCAGACCGCTTGCAGCGGCAAGAGCACGCACCGTATCGGGATAGGCCTTTTCGTATTCCTTGTTGAACCATACGACCATAGGCACTTCCCACACGTTCCTGTCGTCGACAAGCCGCCAGCTGCCGGCGCCGATGGAGTCGCCGTGATCAGATAAATAAATCATCCATGCGGGGCCCTTGTGATTTTTAAGGCGCTTAACGGTTTCGCCTAAAATCATATCGGTAAAAAAGATTGAAGTGTCGTATGAATTTGTATCGGCGTTTCCGCCTGACGTCGTCCTTATGAATTCGGCCAGTCCGGCGTTAGGGTTTTTTGCCGGGTATTGGGTGTCGGCGGGGAAGTGGCTCCCGCGCAAATGCAATATGGTGACGTGGTTCCGGCCGCGGGTAGACGCGATATCGCGGTCAAGATATTTTAAGAGCGAATCGTCGAACCATGGCGAGTCGAGGTTTTCTTCATCTAAAAACACGAGCGGTTCGCAGCCGGAGAAAATAAACGATTCGACGCCGTCCCATCGTCCCCACCTGGAATGCGAAGAATAGAGCGAAACGCCCATGCCGCCCGCTTTGAGCATCTGGGCGTATGTGCAGTCAAGCTGTGCGGGCGATTCCATTGTGGAGTGCGTGAAGATAAGCTCCATCGCTTTGGTGGTGTTGCACACCGGGGTAACCACATCGGAGAAGACAATCAGCTCGCTGCGCAGCGCGTCCATTTCGGGCGTTGTTTTTCGGCCGTAGCCGTAAAGGCTCCAATGGTTGCGCGTCGCCGATTCTCCGAGAATGAAGACGCCGCGGCATGGTGCATTGCTGTTTCGCGCTGCGGCGATGTCTTCTGGGATTTTAGGCTTTAATTTAAGGCGGGCAAGGCGCTTGGAGTGAGTCCATTCGGAGATAGTGTCGACTATAAAGAAAATGGAGGGGGAGTCGGTGAATGCGCGCGACAGCGGCATCATAACGCAAAAGAGCGCAACGGCTCCGGCAGCCGCGATGTAAGCTGTTCTTTTCTGGCACGGAAGAGAAATGGCGTTTGCAAGCCGCGTAGAGAAGTATAAGAAAAGGCAGAGAGCGGCAATGCCGGTAAATGTTTTCCATGTTATGTATGTTTGCGCGAAGAAGGCGATCTCTTGCGACGAACTGCCAAGAAGCATCCCCACCCAGTCGCCGTCGAGCTGCATATTGAAAAAGATCCACGCCAAAATAAGACAGGTGACGGAAAAGGCAAATGGAGGCAGTATGATTTTGTAAAACCATTTTGATTTTGCGCCGAATGCAAGAAACGGGGCGGAAAGAAGCGCCATCCAGCAAATGGTGTCTTTTACAAACCAGTAAAGAGCCTGTGGCGGGAGAGAAAAAAAGCCGGCAACAGATTGCGGCCTGTGAAGAAACACTCTGACGAGGGCCTGATCGGTGACAACAAGGGAGAAGAGTAGCATAAAGAAAAGCGCGGTGTTTCTCATTTGTCACAGACCTTTTCAACAAAATACTCTGCCGTGAAGCAGAGGCTGGAGCAAAAGCGTACATCTTGCACAGGACGTAGCGCGCAAAACTGGTGGACCCGGCGGGACTTGAACCCACGACCCGGAGATTATGAGTCACCTGCTCTGACCGACTGAGCTACGGGTCCAACCAAATAATGGAGCATATTCTATCAAATTATCTTTAGCATCACAACCCCGCAATTTGGTATACTTCCAATATGGGTTGGAACGGAGCAATGATGGGTCTTTGTATAGGGAGCTTATTTAGCCCCCTTGGCGCTGTATTGGGCGCAATCGCCGGTTATCATCTTGAAAACAAATTTAAGAAACGCCCGGCGAAAACGAGCCGCAAAGGGCATGCGCAGCGCCCATTTCAGCAGGATTCGGGCGCAGCTTCCGCGTACAGCGTTCTTGGTGTCTCGCCATCCGCCTCAAACGAGGAATTGCGCAAAGCGTATCGCGTAATGGCAAAGCGCTGCCATCCCGATGTTTTACGTTCGCAAGGCGCAACTGAAGAAGCAATTGCCCGGGCGTCTCAAAGGATGTCTGCCATAAACGCGGCATGGAACGAAATCAAGAAGGCAAGGGGGGTGTAGGCGCCTGCAGTTTTGCCTAATCGGGTATGAAGGAAGAATTTTTGTTTAGCGGTGCCACATTCGACAGTCGCCTTGTGCGTCCCGGGATGTTGTATATAGCTCTTAAAGGCGCAAGTGTAGACGGCAACGACTATATTCCGCAGGCGATTGCCGCCGGCGCGTCTAAAGTGATTGGCGGGCCTGATGCCCTAAAAGAGGCGCAGGAGCTTGCCAATGCCTACAGGCGTTCGCTTTCGGGCACAACGGTTGTCGCTTTGACGGGTTCCGCCGGCAAGACGACAACGAAGGAGTTTTTGAGGGTGTTTTTGTCGACGGCGGGCAAGACGCATGCGACCGAGGGCAATTTCAACAACCACCTTGGATTGCCGGTGACAATATTGAACTGTCCGAAAGACGCCAGGTTTTTGATTGTTGAAATGGGGTCCAACCACCCCGGCGAAATCGCCGCGCTCTGCGACATCGCGGTTCCTGACTGCGGGCTTATTACAAATATCGGCACGGCTCATATGGAATTTTTTGGCTCCCGCGAGGGCATTGCCCGCGAGAAGGGTACGCTCGCCGCGCGCGTGCGCGACTTTGTTGTATTCCCTGCGGTATGCGATTACCGGGAGACTTTGCGTTCAATGTGCAAAGTCGAATCAATAGACGCTGCCGAACTCGACGAGGGCTTCTCAAAGGCCGTTTCAAAGCTCCTTCCCGGAGAACATAATCTTTCAAATGCCGCAGTGGCTTTTTCGCTGGCACGACGCCTTGGCGTGGATAGGGAGGCCGCGATCGCGTCATTGGCCGGTTTTGCCCTGCCGGGCTCACGCTGGCGCAGGAGGCGCAAAGGCGGCGTTGAATTTATCGACGACACCTACAATGCCAACCCCGACGCCATGAAGGCCGCCCTTAAGGCGCTTTCCGGCCTTCCTTCACGCGGGCGCAAGGTTGCAGTGCTCGGCGATATGTACGAGCTTGGCGGGATGTCGGAGCAGATGCACCGTGATGTTTTCGATTATGCCGCCTCGCTGCGTCTTGATGCCGTGTTTGCCGTTGGTACCGTGGCGAGCCGGTGCAGCTGCACACGGGCATTCGCATCGGTCGAAGAATGCGCATCGTGCCGTCACGAGATCTTCAATGACGGCGATCTGGTTCTGTTGAAGGCCTCAAACGCAATGAAATTAGGCAAATTAGCCGAGTAATATGTTATAATACTCCGAATGTTTGAAGTCCGTAATATCGCATTTTCCTATAGCGCAAAAGAGCTGCTTGGGGATGTTTCCTTCGTAGTTTCTCCAGGCGAGGCTGTTTGCATTGTCGGTGATAACGGCGCGGGTAAAACGACATTGCTGCGGATTTTGTCAATGGTGGTGATGCCCGATGCGGGGAATATCAGGCTTGACGGCCACGATATATTCAAATCGCCGGTTAAATATAGAAAATCCTTGGGCTATTTGCAGGAGCATCCGTCACTTTACGAAGATATGACGGTAAAGGAATATCTGACATACAGGGCGCAGCTTAAGGGCGAGCCCGACAAGAGAATACGCCGCCGCATAGCGGAAGCGGCGGATATATGTTTCATAAAAGCCGAAATGCCGCGTCTTATCCGCAAACTTTCATTAGGCCAGAAGAAGCGCGTAGCCTTGGCAGACGCGATTTTGTTGCGCCCGCGCGTCATTCTGCTTGATGACGTCCTGTCCGGGCTCGATTATTCAATGCGAGAGGCCGCAGGTGAGATTATTTCGTCAGTCGCCGCGTTTTCGAGTGTTATTGTAACCGGCCACGAGATATCAGATCTCGCCAAATGGGCCACGCGTTTTTTGATTTTGCGCAATGGCCGCATAGCCGGCAGCATAGCGACGGCCGGCATGGCAGTGGATAATGTGATAGCAAAGGTGGAGTCAGCCTTGAGAGGAGGGGCGCTGTGAGTCCCGTTCGAGTTACGTTTCGCCGGACCGTCGGCATGATTGCAAGGCTGTATGTTTCGTCTCTGTCTTTTGCGGTGTTTTTTGCGGCGGCGGCGGCGCTTTTCGCATTCAATCTCGATTCCGCCGAAGGCGGCTTTTCAAATTTAGCTTCAATATGGGCCGTGTCGGTCTCGCCTGTTCTGCCGGCGCTTGCGGCGCTGCTGGCAATGGAGGTGTGGAGCGACGAGCGCAAGACAGGGCGCGTTGAAATTCTGCTTTCTTCGCCTGTGCGCGAGAGGGAGTTTGTGCTCGGCAAATTTTTCGGCGTGTGGGTTTTGTCCATGCTGGCCGTGGCCGTATTTTTGTGCGCAACAGTTTTTTTCCTTAATTCATACGCTCCCCGTCTGATCGGCGACGCCTCATTCGGCGGCTTTGTGCTCGGCTTTTTTGTTCTTTCGCTCCAGTGTGCGCTGTGGTCGGCCGTGTCGGTCGCCATGAGCACGTTTTTCCGGAATGCCGCCGGCGCGGCGGCCGTGTCGATTTTTGTCCTTATTGCGCTTCCGCGGGCGGTGTGGTTAACGCTTTCGCATTGGATGCGGGGCGGACGCCTTCAGCCTGGCGAGCTTCCAATGGATGCCCACGCCTTTGATTTCGCGGCAGGGCTTGTTTCGGCCGGTACGATCTTCTCCTATCTGCTTCTGGCCGTATTTGCTCTTTTTGCGGCGTCAAAGTCGGTCGCGATGCTTCGATATGCGGGCAGGTCGGCCTCGCTGGCGAAATTCTCGGCAAGGTCGTCCGTGTTTCTGGCGGCGGTTTTTTCGCTGCTTGCAGTTGCGCTCGCCTGTCGCGTTGATTTAACCCTCGATTTGCCTGTGGCAGGTTCGGGAGAGACTCGTTTTTCGCCTCAGACCCGCGATATTCTCGCAAGTTCCCAGGGCTCGATAGCGATTACGGCGTTTATAGAGCGTAAAGACCCGCGCTTCAGGCATGTGAGCCATTTTTTGCGTTCGCTCAAGCGAGAAGCCGATGAAATGGGCGGAGTTCGTCTTGAGATCAAGTATGTCGACCCCGTTCTTGACATGGGCGAGTCGTTGCGCTTGGTGCGGGCCGGTGTTGAGAAATCAAGCCTCGTTTTCGAGCGCGACGGACGCATTGCGCACACGCTAAATATTGCAGAGGGGTATGGCGAACGGCTTTGCGCGTCGTTTATCGAGCGCATTGCCGTGCCGTTCCAGCGCAGCTGCGTGTATTGGACGTGCGGCCACGGAGAGGCTTCGTTCGACGATTACGGCTCTGAAGGCCTGAGCGATATCGCCCGCGATCTTTCGCTCAATGGTTATGACAATCGCAAGATCAATCTTGCCGATCCTTCAAGTCAAATCGGCGCCGATTGCGCATTGATTGTTGTGGCAGGTCCGCGCACGGACTTTTCTACAAAGGAGCTTGAGCGGCTGGGGGCGTATCTTGACGGGTTGTCGCAAAAGAACGAAGGCGGGCGCCTGCTTGTTTTAAGCGGGTCGCGGGATCTGCGAGGAATTGCGAATTTGCTTTCGCAGTGGGGCATACGCATCGGTGCGGGCGAGCTAGGCGAGAGCGGCACAATTTCGGGAACAGACGTTATC
>JAZOTG010000091.1:0-9036 GCA_045657505.1 Kiritimatiellia bacterium
GTTCAGCTTCAAGTTTGCCGAGGACGGCTCGTCGGTGACGGTGAAGAATCTTAATTATTTCCGCAGCGGCGAGGGCTATTCGCTTGTGTTGAAAAGGGGCACCGGCATAGATAAATCATTCAGAGTGCCGCTTTCCATGCCGCCGCGCGGCGAGCAGACGATAAAGTTGCTGGAGATGAAGAAGTCCGCCAAGTACATTTCAAAATTCAGCTCGTACGGGTCGACGGTAAGTGTGGCGGTTGTGCTTAATGCTGACGAAGGGCTGTTAAAGGCCGACAGTATTGTCGCTGACGCGCAATATGTGAACAAGGCCGAGACGAAAAAGATTCTGCTCAATAACATCGGTAACATTTTAGATGTTTCAAATGACCGCTATATCTCTTTCAATACCGAAAGTCCGGTAATAATCTCATTTGACAGGAAGAGCGGCCAGCTTGTCTCGTACAGGGTGAACGGCAAGGAGTGCCTGCTTGCCCCTATGACACTCGATGCTTATCGTGCGCCGAGTTCCAACGAGGTGGGTCTGGGTGTGCGTTGGGCAGCGTACGGCCTTCGCGAACTTGTTCAAGAGGCTGTTTCGATTTCGCCCGTCACAACAAATTCCGACGGGTCAATGTCGTTTGTGGTTGTCGCCAACGTGCGTGGCAGGCAGAAGGAGCGGCTTTCCGGTTATGGCGGCAACGACGGCAGGCCTTGCGAGATACAGGGTGTCGGCCCGACTGCAGCGTTTGATCCGCATTTCGTGCTAGCGCAAAAGTGGACTGTTTTCGCAAACGGCGCGCTTGCATGCCAGAGTGAGATACGCCCGCGCGGTCGTATAATCGAGTTGGGCCGCATAGGCTATCGCCTTACTCTTGATGAGGTATACGACCATGTCGGGTGGCATGGCGCCGGACCTTTTGAAAACTATCCCGACAGGAAGAGCGGCGCATTTATCGGGAATTGGGAAATTCCATTTGCCGATATGGTTGAAGGCTACGGCAAGCCGCAGGACATGGGTAACCGCGAGTCGACATGGTATGTTTCGCTCACTTCAGGAAAGCAGTCCGGAGGTTCCTTGAATGTGTCTACTCTGGGCGAGCCGTTTTCGTTTTCGGCTCTTCCGTATTCACCTACCGAGTTGACTCTTGCAATGCATCCGCATACGTTGCCGCCGCCCGTCAAAACCGAGCTTGGCATATTTGCAGCGGTTCGCGGCCTTGGCGGCGCTTCGTGCGGCCCGGGACCGCTCGGACGCGACATAATCCGCAACAACAAGACGTATGTTCTTGAATTTGTTATCCATCATTCCCACGGAGGTTCTGCCCTTTGCGGTTCATCTCGCTATTCCCTGCCGAAGGCGGAGCTTCCTGCCGATATGAGAACCGGTGAGGACATTATGCCGGTAGTCGTGGCCTGCTCTTCTGCCGAACCCGGCGAGGGTGCCGCCGAGAATATATGCGATGGCGATGTCAGCACATTCTGGCACAGTCAGTATGGCGTCACTCTTACAAAATATCCTCATACCGTAACTGTCGATCTCGGCAGAACCGTCGAGGCTGCGGCAGTGTCGTTCTGGCAGCGCAATTCAGGCACGAACGGCAATGTCAAAGAATTCAAGTTTGAGGTTTCTGAGGACAATAAAAATTGGCACACAGTCCTTATGTCGGAACTTAAGGGCGGCGGCGGCGAGCAGACTTTTGCTCTGAAGCGCCTTATGCCTACGCGTTACTGGCGGGTTACAGGTATAAACGAGCACTATGGCCAAGAATTCGCATCGCTTGCCGAAGTGGTGATAGTTGAAGGACGTAAAAAATGAAAGCGATAATAACACTCTTTTCGTTGGTTGCCGCGCTTGCCTCCTTTGCGGCCATGTCGCAGGGCGATGTCGAGGCAATGCGTCAGGCGCGCAGTGTGCATCTTTTCTGGCACGGTATACAAAAGGATGCCACGGAAGTTGTAGGCTCGGTCAAGGTTACTCAAAATCAGACGAATAGCTATTATATGGTGATAGGTTTTGACGGCGGGTATATGGGTATTCAGAATGTCGGCGGCCGCCACGTGGGAATATTTTCAATATGGGATCCCGTCGGTCACGCCCATGATTATTCGGCAAGGGCCGATGCCGTGGCCGAGTCGCTGCGCGCGAAAGTGCTGTATTCCGATCCAAGCGTGCATGTCACGCGTTTCGGCGGAGAGGGCACTGGTGCCAAAACAATGTTCATCTCAAATTGGGAGGTCGGTCGCGATGTGTATTTTCGCATCCAGTCCGAGAGCGACGGTAAGGACCGCACCAAGTTTACAGGCTATATAGGTGACGGCAAAAAAGAGATGAAGATTGCCACCATATCGCGTCTGAACCACGGTAAAAAGCCAGTCATCTCCGGCGTTTATTCGTTTGTCGAGGATTTCTGGCGCAACGGCCATTCTAAAACGCTTGTGCGCCGTGCGGAGTTTACAAAGTTTGCGTCAAGGGTGAATGCAAATGAGCCGTTTAAGCCTTGTACAGGCGCATATTTTTCAGCCGACGGCAATACACTTATGACGATTGACGCCGGCCCTGTAAAAGACGGCGGCTTTCTTCAGACCGGCGGCAAGACGGAGAATAAAACAGTCCCGCTGTGGAAGTCTTTTAAATTTTGAGGCTTGATGGCACGGTCAAATAAATCTAATAAACAAATACAATTAAAAAGGACTCGCTATGAACAGAGAAAAAACGGTTGTCAGCGCACTGCGCAGGGGCTTTACACTTGTTGAACTTTTGGTGGTGGTGGCGATTCTCGGAATTCTCGCCACAGGCGCCACAATGTATGTGAGCGATTATCTCGACAAAGCTAATCTCACAAAGGCGCAGGGCGACGTAAAGACCTTTTCTGCCGCTGTCGTTTCTTACAAAACCGACAATAAAAACAAAATGCCCAAGTCTCTCGAAGACCTTGTCGAGACATCGGGCGACAAGCCCCCGATTATCGAAGGCGGCATCGGCGCCCTTGAGGATCCGTGGGGCAATAACTACGAGCTGAAGACGTCGGGCAAGCGCTATTACATTATTTCGTTCGGTCCCGACGGGCAGGAAGGCACCGACGACGATGTGCGCAGCGACAGAGTCGAGAGCAAGAAGAACAAGAATTGAGTTTTGGTGTAAATGCGCCGCGCCTTTACGCTGATTGAACTTTTGGTCATCGTTGCCATTATCGGCTCGCTGATTGCTGCAGCGGTAGTATCGGTCGAGCAGGGGCAGCGATATGCGAGAATCCGAGGTTCTGTCCGCGATGTTTTCGCGACGATAAGGCAGGCGCGTTCAATAGCCCTTGTTTCTCAGAAGCCGAGCATCATCACTTTTTCAACGCAAAAAGTCGGCGAAGAGGTGCAGTCCAAAGTCGAGATAACCTCGGTCAAACTTCTTGAGACGAAAACAGGCGTGAGGGCGCGTTCGCTGCATGGACAGTGGCGGACGCTCGGCGAGGACGAGAGCGGCGGAGCGGATGCGCCCAAGGCTGCGCAAAGCGCGGATACGGGGGCGCATCCGCCGCAAGAGGGGCACACTGCCGAGGAAATCATGTTTCAGCCTATTCAAGCCGATGTCCTTACGGGTATCTGCATAAAGGTTGTAATGGATGACGAGGCTGAAGCAATGGGTTTGGACGATGTCGATGAAGCCAAGCGTTCAAAGATTTCTGTTTTTTCCAATGTAGATTTCCTTTTGGGTTCGTTTAAGGAAAAGCGCGTGAAGGATAAAGACAAAGATGACGATTCTTCCGCGCGGAGCGTCAATCCTGCTTTGGAAGAGAGCCCGAGAGTAGAGGATGTGGGCGAGGACAAATCGGTAGTGTGGCAGGTTAACGGCAGGAGCGAGCCGCACACAATTTACATATATCCCGATGATGCCAAACTTTCCGATGCGTGGCAGATAAAGGTCGACAGGTTCGGCGGAGTGAAGGTGCTGGACGAAGCCGAGGAATATTAAAATGAGAAAAGGCTTCACATTGATAGAGATTGTAATCGCCACGATAATACTCGGTCTTGGCATGGGCACCATTCTCTTTTCGGTGAGCCAGTCGCAGAAGACCATGCTTGGCGCTTCCTATCAAAGTGTTGTTCAGGAGGTTTTCGATCTGGGAGAGATGGCGTATCCTCTCGCTGAGGTCAAGGATGAAGACGAGCTTGATGTCAGCGAACAAAAGGTCGGGGAGTTGTGGGAGGTTGTTTCCAAGGAGCGCATGACAAACGCCCAGGAGGACAAGTTTTACGGTTATACATGGGAGCGCGAGTGCATCAACAAGACGGATACCGAAGAGATAGAGCGCCTCGGCGGGCTTTATATCGTAAAGGTAACCGTGCGCTGGGGTGACAGGTATCGCGGTCATGGCGAAAGCGAAAGCTACACGACATTCTGGAGGAAGCCTGAATGAGCCGCCGGGCATTTACTCTTGTCGAACTTCTCGTGGCCGTTCTTATCTCGGGCATTATGACAACATTTGCCGTGCTCACATTTAATGCCGTCAGTCGGGTGTGGACGAGTTCGGGTGAATATATCGACAAGATGCAGCGTTCAGATTATGCGCTCAATCAGGTGGTCAGCGGTTTGCGCAGCATGTATTATCCGCATAACGGCGAGCAAGATCAAAAATATGGGTTTGTTCTTACCAACAAAGGCGAGGGGCGGGAGCCCGACCAGTCCGATATCGTGGAATGGGCAAAAACGGGGCCATCCATTGTAGGCGGGCAGAACGCCTCCGCGGATACGGTCCACAGGGTCCAGATCATGGTTTTAGAGGAGGGCAATAACGATTACCGCGATCCCGTGGAGGTTACAGGCCTTTATGCCAGAATGTGTCCCGATCCTGCGCTGCGGCCGCCGGCTGAAACCGATACGTCTGAAGTTGATTTTTCTTTTGAAAACTCCGACATGTATCAGCCTGTGCTTGTCGTCGACGGGATTGTCGGCATGAACTGCAGAGTGATGAAATCGGCCGACGAGGCCAAGAACGCGTCCTCGGGCGAGAATGATAAGTCGCTATTTGAAGATGAGTGGTCAACATCCAACGCCGTGCCGTACAAAGTGGAACTGACATTCTGGGTGAAGGATCCCGACGCTAAAAGCTACCGCACCAATACGGCGCCTGTAATGCGTATCGTGCGTATTCCCATTCACGAACAGAGTCTCGACGGCGCCAGTTTGCCGAGCGATGAAAAGAGCGGCAAAGGAAAAGGCGGCTCAAGAAAGAAGGGTGGCGGAAAATGAGGCGCGGCAGTGCGTTGATATTCGCTTTGTGGGCGATTGCCGTGCTTTCGATTATGGCGATTTCGTTTGCCTACGAAGCGCGCCAGCAGACTGGGCTCAACCTGTATGTCCAGCAGCGCAACAGGGTCGGCCACTTGATTGAGGCGGGCAGGATACTCGGTGAAATTGTTCTTTTGGGCTACAAGGACGCTCCTGAATGGAGCATGGACCAGGAGGATGAGAAACTTCTTGAGGACGATGCGTGGATAAAGGAAAAGCAGGCGCTGAAGTCGTCCTCTAAATGCACCATCGGCCCTGTATATCTTGATGAGGAAAATCCGGAGATGTCGCTTGTCACCATTGAGATAGAGACGTCGAATTCAGGAGAAAAGGGCATTATAAATGTAAATGAGCTTTATGCCGGTGCAGGAGAAAGCGCGGATGAAAAATACATGGAGCGCTGGTGGATGATTTTTCAGTCGCACAATATTCCGGAGGAGATTGACGACCCTAAGGAGGGGCGCATAAATTTGTGGAATATTCTCATCGCCTCCTGGAATGACTGGCGTGACAGCGATGATACAGTTACCACTATCGACGGCAAGGAGTGCGGCGCAGAGAATGCGTGGTACGAGGAGATGGAGGAGAAGTTCAAATCTCTCGAGGAGCACGAGGCGAATGAGCTTAAACGCCGCCCGCGTCAGGGACCCATTCCCGATGTAAAGGAACTTCAGTACATCAGAGGTTTTAGAGATTATCCGCAGGTTCTTACGGGAGGGGTCATTAACCCGTGGGATGATGAGAAAAATCACATTAACGTGCGCGGAATAATGGATTTGTTCTGTACTGACGGCTCAACCAAAATCAATATAAACAATGTCACCTCAATAGATGCGCTTTTGACCATTCCCGGAATTTACACCGATGCTCAAGACGAGGAATGTGTCGAGGAGGCGCGCGAAATAGCTGAGGCAATCATGCAGGCGCTCAAGCACATGCCGCAGGACCGCGATGTCGACGAGACACTGACGCAGTGGCCGTTCAAGGATTGGAACGATCTTCTTGCCCGTGTCGATGAAGTGGAAAGTCCGGTGAAGTCTACCGACATAGGCAATGAGGCGAAAAATTATTTTGTGTATGCGCCCGAGGATGATACGCTTTTCAAAATAAAGATAACCGGCGAGTCTATGGGCATGTCGCGCACCGTCGAGGCCGAAGGCTATGTGAATGAAAAAACGGTGCGCTATGTCAAGTGGAGGGAGGATTGACATGCCGAGACTTGACAAACTGCTGATCGAGCGTTATCCGGATTTTTCGCGTTCGCGCATAGAAGGGCTGATAAAGAGCGGTTTTGTCACCGTCAACTCGAAGATGGCCGAAAAGGCGGGGATGAAAGTGTCGGCTGACGACATTATCGAAGTTGAGATTCCTCCGCCGGTACCGGCCGTTCCGGAGCCGGAGGATATTCCTCTTGACGTGGTGTACGAAGATTCGGAGATGCTTGTGATCAACAAGCATCCTGGCATGGTTGTGCATCCTGCGCCCGGGCATTTTACCGGTACGCTGGTTAATGCTCTGCTGCATCATTGTCCCGACCTGTCCGGGATTGGCGGCGTGGCAAGGCCGGGCATAGTTCATCGGCTCGATCAGGACACGTCAGGGCTGATAGCGGTCGCTAAAACGCAGAGGGCGATGGATTCGCTGGTCAAGGCGTTCGCTTCGCATACGGCGATTGAAAAGACCTATATCGCCGTGTGCCATGGCAGGCCGCGGCTTGACAGCGGAAGAATCGAGAATTTGATCGGGCGTCATCCCGTCGACCGCAAGCGGATGGCGATTGTGCAGAAAAACGGCAAATCGGCCATAACTAACTGGAGAGTTTTAAGCTCCTTGTCCGATGTCAAGCAGAACGCCTGCTCTGCAGTTGAGTGTACGATCGAAACCGGCCGGACACATCAGATAAGAGTGCATATGGCATCGCTTGGGACGCCGGTGATAGGAGATAAGCAGTACGGCAAGAGCGCGCTTGACAAGCGCCTTTCGCCTGTGCCTCTCAGGCAGATGCTTCATGCGTGGAGGCTTACTCTGTGGCATCCCGTCGAGTCAAGGAAAATGACGTTTGAAGCTCCTCTTCCCGTCGATATGCAGCCGTACATCGGCAGCGCGTTGCCGAGAATCGGTGAGGAATTAGGGTGAGATGCGGGCTTTTCTTTTTGCGATTAAATCGACTGTCTTTCCAATGACGCGGGCGGGATTTCCTGCGGCAACGGATCCTGGCGGGATGTCTTTTGTGACTACAGATCCTGCTCCTATGACGCAATCGCTGCCAACAGTAACTCCCGGCAGAATGATGGCTTTCCATCCGATGAAGCAGTTGTCGCCTATATGAACTGGATTGAACCGCGGCGGTATACCGTATGCAAGATGAAGAGAAGCATCATGGGCCAGAATTGAGCATCCGGTAAGAATACAGTTTTTCCCAATATGAATTTCGGCTCCTTTTGTTCTGTCGATATGGGCATTGGAGAATATCCAGGTCCCTTCTCCAATGTCAATGCCTTTCCGCCTAAGTTTTTCGGCGTTGATTTCAGGGTTGCGCAATCCCTTGATTTTCATTAGAATCCGGATGAAGAAAAATTTTATTGAGTTCATTGTGTTTGCTTGAATTTAATGCTGGCTTCGAGAGCAGGATTATGCGCAATTGCGTTGTTTGATAGTATTATATTACCATATCATTATTGGTAAGTCATTAGTTGGCGCGCCTTAGTTGATGCCATTTAACGTTTCTGTTTGTTAAAAAAATGATATTTTGTTATATTACTAGAATGTAGAAAGGATTAAAACATGTCTGTCAAATTTTCGCGATTTGTTTTTGTTGCGTCAGCGCTAGTTGCGTTGTATTCATTTGCTGGCAGCGCGTATGCACCAGAGGAATGGAACATTAAGGCGCGCAAGGATTTTACCGATAGACGCTTCGGCGTGTTTATTCATTGGGGGCTTTACGCAAATTACGCCCAAGGCGAATGGTACCTGCGGACGTCTAAACTTGACGAGGAAGCGTATTCCCGTATGATGTACGGTTTTTATCCTTCAAAGTTTGATGCGCGCGAATGGGTGCGCATCGTAAAGGACGCCGGCGCAAAATACATTACCATAACCTCGCGTCATCATGACGGTTTTTCGCTTTGGCCGACAAAGGTGGATGACGGGTATAACATCGCCAACACGCCGTTTAAGCGTGATGTGTTGGGCGAGTTGGCAAAGGCGTGCCGGGAAGAGGGGGTGCAGCTTAACTTTTACTATTCTCTGATGGATTGGCATCGTAAAGATTATGTGCCGGGCCCTTGCGCGGCTGCGGTGAAAATACCGGACCGCAAGCCGGATTACCAATCGTATAAAAAATTTATGCTTGGTCAGATTGGGGAGCTTATTGACAATTACAAGCCTGGGAACATTTGGTTTGACGGCGAATGGGAACATGCAATCCATCAAAAGGACGGTACGTGGAAGCGCACTCATGATTGGGAGTTTGACGAGATTTATGATTTTATTCATTCTAAAAAAACGCTTGTGGCAAACAATAATCACCAGCCCATCCGCGAGAAGGAGGATATTCAGCTCTTTGAGCGCGATCTTCCCGGCAATAATACTGACGGCGGGTATTCCCGCTATCAGCCTGTTGCCGAGAACAGGCCGATTGAGCAGTGTGATGTAATTCAAAATGCTGTATGGGGTTACCGCATTGCCGAATCGCGTTTCCGTCCGCCGGAGGATGTTGTCGCCATGGTCGTGCGCGCGGCAGCAAGAGACGCTAATCTTCTTATGAATATTGG
>JAZOTG010000092.1:0-2207 GCA_045657505.1 Kiritimatiellia bacterium
CCCAGTTTTATTTTCCCCGACAAAACATTCCGTGACTTTACATAACGCGGCGGATGTTGCTGAGATGCACCGCAGAACTCCACTCCACTCACTGACCGATTACTAGGGAACCTCCACCGGACTTTTGGTTGTCGTGTAGATTTCAAAACCCGGGGTTAGTCAAATATGCAACTGCTGTATGAACGCAACGCAACAGCCCTCGGCACGCCGAGGGCTGTCCACAGTACTAAACACCTAAATAAAATCTTTTACAACACTTCCTTCTGCCTAAGACCTCGGTTAAAAATCATCATCTGCATCCGTACCACCACTAAACACCCCCTTTACTGCTTTCTTATCGCGTACCGGAGACGTCTCTTCTACTTGCAAATGCCGACCTTTTTTACGCGTATTGCTTTCATCCCGATGCAATTTCGATTGTGAATTATATCCCTTATCATAATCTGTAGGATCATCTGCCGCGTCTCTCACCAATGCTTTATTCGCAGCAGCACGTCCTCGCTCCAAGGCTTTAACTCTCTCAATTTCAGCCCTGGTGGCAAAATTAAGCGCCTCAATCTTTAAATTATCATTTGCCGATTCCTGGTTGATTCCATATATCGACACATAAATACGCTTCCCGGTGATCGGATATTCAACTTCCTCACCATAAAGCCGCTCCATACCACGAACAGGCAGACCTTTAACCGCTTGTGACATCTTAGACTCGGCCCACTGCGCAGCAGCTACCTCTGACATATTTTCACCAGCAACACTGGATAATTCCCGTCTCATCAGCTCATACGCCTTAACATCTCCCCAAAGCGAGAATACAACCATCTGTTTTGCGCTCATATCGGCAATGCGGCGATTATGCCTTAAAGTAATCGAGTCTAGTTCTTCGTCTGCACTGCTTGCGGATATTCCCAAAAACCAGCGGGTTCCATCCTTGTCGACATATTGAATCGGTCCGGACATAAACGCCGGATTGACCGACTCCAACCAGTCTTCAATATCCATACCGTCCGATTTCGGCTGACATACTACCCTTTCCCCCGTCAGCACCGCACGCGCCGCCCGCTCAAGTTTCGGAGACCAGACAAAAGCTATCGCCACTTGATACTTCCGTCCATCCCAAGATTCAGACTGCCGAATACACGTACCGCCAAACAACGGCATTTCTGCGGTATATGCCGCCATAGAAGACTGTGTCATCGTTTTAGCCTTAAATGCCGCAACTTGCCCTTCTACAGCTGCTTTTGCCTCAACAGAAACTCCAACAGCATTACCGCCCAACATCTCAACAATGTCTTTAGCATCGACCTCCTGCTTTAAAGACATTATAAATTCCGCTTTTGCTTGAAGGACGGCGCGTTTCACAGCCGCGTCTCGCTGTATCATAACACTTTTCAAATTCGCAGGATCAGAACACTCAAACTCTTCCTTTATGATTTTTATGATGCGCTTTTTCTTCCTGTCCCATTTCAATTTCCACCCTTTTTTACCTTTAATCCATTCTTTCATCTCCTCATAGGCATCCTTGACCTTTTTCGGCGCTTCTGCCGATGCCTGTGCCTCACGGACGACTTCAACACCGCCATCATTTACAGCCTCGACTGGAATCTGCGCTGAATCCTGTGCCAATGACAGCATACTTACAGACGCCGAAAGTGCGGCCACAATTGTTATTTTGAGTTTATTCATTCTTTCCTCCTTTTGATAATTCAATTCATTTTGTTCTTTCAATGGTAAGTGATTTTATTTCTGGCAACGCTCCTGCAGGAATCTCACATCGAACCCATTTGTAGTAAGCTGTCGCTTCACCACCGATCAATGGGAATATGTTAAATGACGCAGAATTTTGATTAGAACTTAAGTTGATTAAATATTGTTCCGACACTGAAAATTGAGACAGGCAAAGTTCTTCCCCATTTGCTCCAGTAAAAATCATCGAATAATAAAATGGACAAGAACCTTCCCTCGGCTTAAAAACACACGCCCAATCATGCAAAACCGCAGCCATATCCTTATTTACGGAATATCCTTTCATCCTGCACAAAGAATATTTAGGCATGTCATCCATTAATAAAATGTAGTTGAAACTTGAACCGGCACCTGTTGTGTAAGAGCTTACTTTCGTACCGCACATCTTAATTTCAACGGTATAAAATGCGTCCAATACGATACTACTACAATAACCATTAAAACCATTCTCCGCATTAAAGTCG
>JAZOTG010000093.1:0-2454 GCA_045657505.1 Kiritimatiellia bacterium
GGTGAATGTCATCGAGGTGACGAGTCGCAAAATGTAAGAGACGATATGAAAATAGGCAGGACCTTGCGTCTGGAAGTCTACGGCCAGTCGCATGATAGGTTAATTGGAATGCGGCTCGAGGGGTTCCCGGCCGGACTTGAAATAGATTTTGAAGCTCTGCACGCATTTATGGAACGGCGCGCTCCTGGAAGGGACGCTTTTTCAACGCCACGCAGGGAGAGCGATATTCCCGTGTTTACAGCGGGCGTTTGCAATGGCGTTACAACTGGTACCGTCATTGAGGCCGTGATTGAAAACACAAATACGCGCAGTTCCGATTATGAGAATTCGGTGCCTCGCCCCGGCCATGCCGATTATCCCAACTGGGTTAAGTACGGCGTGATTCCTCCGGGCGGCGGGTCAAATTCGGGTCGAATGACGGCTCCCATGTGCATCGCGGGCGCCCTTGCGCTGCAGGCGATGGCCAAGCGCGGCATTACGGTTGCCACAGAGGTCGTGTCGGTTGGCGATATTCTTGCCGCCAAGGCCGAGGGCGATTCGGTAGGCGGCGTCATAGAATGCACAGTCTACGGTTTGCCCGTGGGGCTCGGCGGTCCGATGTTCGATGGAATAGACGGGGCGATAGCCCAGGCTGTCTTTGGAATTCCAGGAGTAAAAGGAGTTGAATTCGGTAACGGATTCAAGGCCGCCGCTCTGAAGGGCTCTGAGAACAACGATGCTTTTGTAGTTGAGGACGGCAGGGTTAAAACGGCGACAAACCGCCATGGCGGCGTACTTGGCGGAATGACAAGTTCAATGCCTCTCGTGTTCCGTGTCGCTCTTAAGCCGACGCCTTCCATATACAAGCCGCAGAAAAGCGTAGATCTCTTGTCGATGCGCGAAACAGAGCTCGTTATCCGCGGTCGCCACGACCCGTGCATTGCGTTGCGCGCGCGTCCCGCAATAGAAGCTCTTGCCGCGTTTGCGGTTTACGATGCGATTCTTTCGGAGCAAAGCGGCGTCGAGTTTGTTCACTTCGATCCCGCTGACCATAAGAATATTGTCGTCGATTCGACGGTCGCATCGCTCTATCCGGAAATCGCAAGGCGCGCCATCTGCACAATTCCATCGGGCGAGGAAAACAAGACGATAGAAACCGTGGCAGCAATATGGGACGCCTTCGCAAAAGCAGGTCTTGGACGAAAGGATGTTGTTACGGCTGTCGGAGGCGGAGTCACTGGCGATTTGGTTGGTTTTGCGGCCTCCGCATGGATGAGAGGAATGGACTGGGTGAATGTGCCTACGACGCTTCTGTCCATGGTCGATGCCTCTTACGGCGGCAAAACGGCCTGCGATCTGTCTTGCGGGAAAAACATGGCAGGCGCCTTTCATCCGCCGCGGCGCGTCATAATAGATGTCCGCTTTCTTGACACGCTTCCGTCATCTCGGATCGCCGACGGCAGGGCTGAAATGATAAAGCACGAGATTATCGGTAATCTCAGGCGCGGAGAAATTTCATCCGTTCCCGGTCGTGACGAGATATCGCGCAATCTTGCCGTTAAAATTTCGATCGTCAAGCGCGATCCTTTAGAAAGAACCGGCTTGCGTATCAAGCTCAACGCTGGGCACACTGTGGCCCATGCTGTTGAAAAGGCGACGGATTATTCTGTTTCTCACGGCAGTGCGGTGGCGATAGGCTGCGTGGAGGAGGCCCGTCTTGCAGAAAGGCTCGGCCTTGCCGAAAAAGGCTGGTCCGACGAGCTTGCAGCGCGTTTTGCGCAGGCGAATTTGCCGGTAGAACTGCCGCGCGGTCTTACGTTTGAAAATCTCAAGCCGCTGATGCGTAACGATAAAAAGCAGGAGGGCGGTGTCGTGGTGTTTGCTCTTCCATGCGGATGGGGAGATGTAAGGAGTGTTGCAGTACAGTGAAAACCTTGTATTTGTATGGCCCGCCTGCGTCCGGAAAATCAACGCTGGCAAAAAAAACGGCGCTTGAGTGGGGGCGCCCATATATCGATCTTGACGAGGAAATCGTAAGGCGTTCCGGGTGCTCTGTAGCCGAGATGTTTTCTGCTATGGGCGAGGCCGGCTTCCGGAAAATTGAAAGTGAAGTGCTGCGCAGCGTCTGTGCGCCCATTGTCGCACTCGGCGGCGGTACGCTTCTTGATGCCGACAACAGGGCATTTGCCGAGACCAACGGTTTTGTCGCCGTGATCGACGCCGATGAAGCGGTAATATCCGAGCGTGTCTCCAAGGACGGCGGAGTGCGGCCGCTCGGCGACATGTTCGCCTCCCGCCGCGCCCACTACGAGTCGTTTGCGCATCATATAAAGGCGGGTACAAAAATCGTGCTGCCTCGAAAACTGCGGGGGCTGATAAGACCGCCTGTTTCAAAATCGCATTTGCACAGAATGCTGATAGCCGAGTTCCTTGCGAGCGGCAAAGTGCCTGCTCCCGTGCAGCCGGAATGCGCCG
>JAZOTG010000094.1:0-1787 GCA_045657505.1 Kiritimatiellia bacterium
CTCCTTGGCTCACAGAACGACATGGCTACGATCCGACTTTACGACAATGCGCGCGGAAGATTCCGCGCGTACCTCGCCGTGATGGTGCGCCGAATTCTGGTCGATCGCTACCGGCGGCGGATGTCGCGGCCGGACATGGATGCGGCGGCTGCGATCGAAGAACTTGATCAAGAGGCGGGTTCTCCCGATGCCGGCACGATTCTGGACGCGAAGTGGCGCCTTGCCTGTCATATTGCAGCCGAGCGCCATGTTCTGGAAAAATCGGCGATTTCCGACCAGAGTCGTGAGGTTTACCGGCTTTCATCGGTTGAAGGCTTAAGCAACGGCCAAATCGCCAAACGGCTGGGCCTTAAGGAAAACGCCGTCCGCCGCATCAAAAGCCGCGTCGCGGCAATGGTAGAGGCTATCGAACGCACCCTTTACGAATGATGCCGTTAAATGATACCGTTTTCAGAATGATGGCGTTGAAAGATACCGTTTTCAGAATGATGGCGTTAAAAGGTGCGGATGATATTTTGAAAAGACTGGGCTAAGTACAAAGTATTATTCTAAACTTCCTGTATCGCAATAGGTCATATCATGGATCTATTGCGATCTTTAATTTTATAACCTCATAAATCATTTTGAGGTGTAAGTGTTGTCATTACAAGATTTATTCCGAACTGTAATCTCATTTTCTGCTTGCCTTTGGCCCTTTGCTGTGATATGATGGTCGGTATCATGAATAATGATAAGATAAAAACTGTAAGAACGTCTGCTTGGAAGCACAGCGAATGGCGCGAAAGGGCGCCGAAAGCGGATGTCGAATTCGACCGTTGGATGGCGAAGTATCTTCCGTTTGAGCGCGAGATAATGGCCGAGCGCGAACGGCGCGAAGAGCGGCGGCAGAAGCGTCTCGAAAAGCGGCGATATGAACTTCGTCGAGCCTACGGCGACTTTTGCGAGGCAACCGAAGGGCGGGCAGCTATTTGGCGAAAAGAAGGCTTTCAGAGCTTTGAAGCAGCTTTCGAGATCGCAACAGATGCCTTTGCCAAGAAGACGGCGCAACGGTATTTCACTCTTGCCGGGGTTAATGCGCCGAAAATGCCGCGTTTTTGTGAAATTGTTGCAGAACTAATTCTTCTGCACTTTATTTTGACGCTTAATGTCGGAGCTGTAGTAAGCTGTTGCGCACTTAGGCTCTTCGTTGAACTCTCGGCGCTTACGGTAAACCATCTTAAACATCGGACAATCCGTCCGCTGTACTACGAGCGTGAAGCTCAACGTCGTCACAGCCTTGCCGCCGACCGTCGTCGAATCGTCAAGCGTTCGACGACCAATCCATGTCCGACAAAGGAAGCGATATTGGACGCCTACCAACACCGGAAGGACTCTAAAGAAGCGGCAATCCGTTTTGGCAGTCTCATTCACGATCTTGAGTGTTATGTCGATAATTCGCTTAAAATCGTGGAAGGTCGCATAACCGGTCGTAATGAAGGCGTGAAAGGATGGCTTGCGGAGAATATACCGGTTCTTGTCGGCAAATATACGACTGTAATGCGCTATAAAGCAATGGCTAAGAAACTCAAGCAACTGGTGGAACTCCCCGATCCCGTTCCTGCGGAAGTGGTGCTCGTTGGGACGGAAACGACAGGTGTAGCCCCCGAAGGACGAAATGCAGCAGGCGGTAATGTTCAAAATAAGGTTGATGCGGTGCCGGAAGCGGAAATTGTTCGGGCGCTTGCCATTTACCGCGAAATATCGGCGGATGTAAAAAGCGCTACTGGAATTATCCTGAAGATTGATTC
>JAZOTG010000095.1:0-6480 GCA_045657505.1 Kiritimatiellia bacterium
TCTTCCTAAGACCGCTTGGCCTCCGACTTATGGGCGTTTGAATACTTCAAAAAGAAAAATGTTGATGCTGTAATGCTTTGCGGCGACATTGCCGACCAGGGGCTTGTCTCGGAAATGGAGTGGACGGCCAACGCATGGCGGAAGGTGTTTCCCGATAATACGGCGGACGACGGGCGCAAGGTTGAAAAATTGTTTGTGACGGGCAATCATGATGTTGAGGGCATGTGGCGGGTCAACCGCGACATCCCCGATGAAAACGAGCGCAAAAAGAAAATGCTTTCAACGGATATGGCCGGCCATTGGCAGCGCATATGGGGCGAACCTTACAGTGACGTATGGCACAAGGTGGTAAAAGGCTATCATTTCTTTGGACGCAATTACGGTGAGGCGCATAAACACGCATTCGTCGAACTTATAGAGAAATCGGCGGAGAAGTATAAAATCAACAGGGGTAAAAACCCTTTCTTCATTACATCGCACACAGGTTATTTTGGGAATGCGAACAAGTGGTTCCGCGAGGCTCTCAGCAAGCATTCGCGTAATGCCGTTGCGTTTTACGGGCATTACCATTGGAGTGCGGTGAATTGGAATAAAATATTTTTTACTGTTTCAAAGGACATGCCGGAATTGCAATGTCCTCCCTGCGGGCCGTTCCAAGGCACGCTCGGCAGCAAAAATCCGCTTATTACCAAAGATAAGATCTTCGGAGAAGAGAATATCGGCATGTGCCGGCAGGGATTTCTCGTAAGCGTATATTCCGATATGATGGTGGTTCAAAGGCGCGACTTCGACAAAGGCGGTTCGATCGGAGCAGACTGGATTATGCCTCTCGGGAAGTTCGAGCCGCACCCGTTCTCGCAGGCGGAACTTAAGAAAGCCATCGGCTCTCCTCAGTTTTCAAAGGCGGCAAAGCTGCAAATAGAGGACAACCGCTATAAGGACGGCATTGATGCGACCCCGCACATAAAGCTTACGATTCCTCATGCCGACGGGAATCCCGATTCAAGAGCATACGTTTACGATGTTGCAATTACAGGCGCTTCAGGCGGTAAAAAGTTCAGAAGGGCCGTGTATGCAGTCGGCTGTAACTGCGCAATGGGGCATGAAGTCAATGGAGGTAAGACGACTCTTATGATTGCGACAAATGAAATCCCGGAAGGCAAAAATTTAGTGATTTCGGTTTCACCCGTCTCCTCTCTCGGTACTGCCGGCAAACCGTTGATCTTAAAATTCAAAGCCTGATATTTAGCGGTGCGGCCGCGCGTCTATTGTAAACATTCACCCATAAATGTTAACAATAATATGGTATAATAGACAGATATGCAAAAAGTCAGAATTATAAAGGGTGGAGTATGCTCGGCAAAAGGTTTTAGGGCTGCTGGCGTGCCTGCCGCCATTAAATATGAGGGGCGCAATGACGTGGCACTCATAGTGGCGGATTCGCCGTGCGCGGCTGCCGCCGTTTTCACGACCAATAAGGTCGCTGCCGCTCCGGTAGTCTATGACCGCGAAATTATCAAGGGCGGATGCGCTCAGGCTGTTTTGGCTAATTCGGGCTGCGCTAACGCGTGTACTGGCGAGGAGGGGCTTAAGGACGCAAAGCTATCCGCTTTGGTCACGGCCGGCGAACTTGGGATTCCGCCGCAGAATGTACTTGTCGCGTCAACGGGCGTGATCGGGCGCCGCCTTCCCGTTGAGCGTCTTCTTGCCGGAATGAAGGCCGCCGTCAAAAAACTTGGCCGCACGTCTTCTCATGCCAACGACGCCTCAAAAGCGATTATGACAACCGACACCAGGTCAAAATCGGCGTGCGCCAGGGTTGTCATAGACGGGAAGACGGTGACTGTCGGTGCTATGTCAAAGGGTTCGGGCATGATCGAGCCGAATATGGCGACCATGCTCGGGTTTATAACCACCGATGCCGATATTTCTCCCGCGATGCTCCGCCGCGCGCTTCATCTGGCGATCAATAAAAGTTTTAACAGGCTTGTTGTCGACGGAGATGAATCGACAAACGATTCCGTCTTTATAATGGCGTCGGGTCTTGCAGGCAACCGTCGTATAGTGCGCGGCGGCGAAGGGTTCGATTTGTTCCGCTCGGCATTGGAGGCGGTTTGCATCTCTCTTGCCCGCCAGATGGCCAAGGACGGTGAAGGCGCAACAAAGTTTGTCACTGTCACGGTAAAGGGCGCACGCACCGAATCTGACGCGGCGCGCGCCGCCCGTGCAGTCGCCAAATCGCCGCTTGCCAAGACGAGTTGGTTCGGGCGCGATCCCAACTGGGGCAGAGTGCTTGCCGCCGTAGGGTATTCGGGCGCCGATGTTTGTGATATGAAAGCCGAGGTCTTTTACGACGATCAATGGGCTTTCCGTCGCGGCGAACTTGCCGATGCCGAGCAGCTTTCGCGTTTGGCAAAGGTTATGGCCAAAGATGAATTTACGGTAACTGTCGATCTTCATCTCGGAAGAGGCGAGAGTTCTGTCTACACATGCGATTTCTCGCTTGATTACGTTCATATCAATGCCGATTACACTACTTGATTACCAAACCGGGGATTAAAATGAGAAAAGCAGTATTCGTTTTCGCTTTGTTTTTCAGCCTGATGGCGTTTTCGCAGGCTATAGTTGACGTGCGCCGTTCTGGGGCCGAGAAGATACTTGTGTCGGTCGACGTTAATTCGTCGCCGTCGTTCAAGCGCTCACTTGAGAGGAATCTCTATCTTTCGGGCAATTTCAGGCTTGTTGCAAGAGGCGCCTCGGTCGTGGTATCGGGCGGTTCTTCCGGGGCCGTGGTGGTGGAGGGGCGCGGCAAGAAGCTTTCGTTCCCCGTTCAGGCGTCCGACGACAAAACGTTGCGCATGCAGGCCCGCCATATTTCCGATAAAATGTGCGAGGTTTACGCTCAGGCAAAGGGCTTCGCCTCAAAGCGCATCGCTTTTGTCAACAAGAAGGGGCGCTCGGAGGAAATATGTACCGGCTATGCCGACGGTTCGGACATACGCCAGATAACAAGCGACGGGACTGCGTGTGTCGGTCCGAGGTGGAAAAGCGGCAATATCCTTTTTTACACCGGCTGGGTGAATAACGCCCCGCAGATTTTTGAGATTGACGCCGATACGTGTGCGCGCAAGATGAAGTGGGGCTTCGGAGGCCTTACGACCGGAGCGACAATTTCGCCGTGCGGCAATTATGCAGCTGTAATTCTTTCAAAGCCGTTTGGCAATCCCGAACTTTGCACGATTGATATCGCCGCCGGCAAATGGAAGCGGTTGACCAATTCGCGTCTCGTCAACGAAGGTCAGCCGGCATGGAGCCCCGACGGCAAAAAAATCATTTATGTTTCCGACGAAACCCGCAGGCTGCATTTGTATATCGTCGATGTGGCCACTAAGCAGATGCGCCGTCTTACCTCGACGGGGAGTCAGAATGTCGACCCCGACTGGGGGCCCAAGGGCGAAATTGCCTACACCACAAAGCGCGGCGGCAACGCATATGTTGCAGTCATGTCGTCGGCCGAGGGGGACAAGAGTGCCCGTCTCGTGACGGCTGCAGGCAATTGGGAGCACCCCACATGGGCGTGTGACGGCAGGCATCTGATTGCGGAATGCGATGGAGCGCTTTATCTTATTGACACGGAGGATAGCGGCGAAAAGCCGACCAGGCTTTTTACAATTCCAGGCAAGTGCATTACACCCGCGTGGTGCCGTTGAAGAAAGGATACGATCGAGTGAAAATCGATGTTGGATATGTGGCCGAATTGGCGCGTCTCGAGTTGAGCGAAGAGGAAAAGGCTCTTTTTCAGCCGCAGCTTGAGAGTATTGTTCAGTGCGTAGAAAAGATTACCGCCGTTAATATCGACGGTGTGCCTCCGATGATGCACGGCAAAGAGATCGTGAATGTATTCCGCGAGGATGAGGTCTGCGATTCTCTGCCGCGCGAAGAGGTGCTTGCCAATGCGCCAAAGCGCGTGGATAACGAGTTTTTGCTTCCTAAAATAGTTGAAGGTGCCGAAAGTTGAGGTTTGTATGAGTCAGTTGTACAAGTTGGGGATTGCTGAAGCAAGAAAAGGTCTTGAAAAGGGCGAGTTCACGTCTGAAGACATCGTCAATTCGATTATCGAGCGCTATCACGAGAAGAACGCCGAGATTGGCGCCTACGTCACATTTGACGAGGAAGGCGCGCTTCAGTCGGCGCGCGCGAACCCTAAGGCCGTTCCCATTGCCATCAAGGATTTGATAAATGTCCGCGGACAGCCTTGCACATGCGGTTCGAAGATATTGCAGGGGTATGTTTCGCCGTATGACGCCACCGTCATAGCCAATTTGAAATCAAACGGGTTTATTCCGTGCGGCCGCGTCAACATGGATGAGTTCGCAATGGGTTCGTCCACAGAAACTTCGGCGTTTGCGTTGACCCGCAATCCGTACGATCTTTCAAGGGTGCCGGGCGGTTCGTCGGGCGGCTCCGCCGCTGCTGTAGGCGGTGATATGTGCATTGCGGCGCTCGGCAGCGACACGGGAGGGTCTATCCGTCAGCCCGCGAGTTTTTGCAACTGCGTCGGCATTAAGCCCAGCTACGGCCGCGTAAGCCGTTACGGTGTTACGGCGTTTGCAAGTTCGCTCGATCAGGTTGGGCCCATGACAAAGACAGTTGAGGATTCTGCCATATTGCTCAAGGCGTTGGCGGGTCACGACCCCAAGGACGGCACATCGGCCCGTGATGCCGTGCCCGATTACGAGAAGCTTATCGAGAATGCCGATCTTAAGGGTGTCAGGTTTGGTCTTCCGAAAGAATATTTTTCGATAGGCGGGCTTGACGGCGAGGTTAAGTCGATTACCGACGCCGTCATCAAAAAGTGCCTCGACGCGGGTGCCGAGGTTGAGGAGGTCAGCCTGCCGCACACCGAGTATGCGATGGCTGTCTATTACATTATCGCACCAGCCGAGGCAAGCGCCAATCTTGCCCGTTTTGACGGCGTGCGCTACGGTCATCGCAGCCAGGCGGCGGCCGATGTCTATTCTCTTTACACGAAGTCGCGGGCGGAGGGATTCGGCCCTGAGGTCAAGCGCCGTATTATCATGGGCACGTATGTGCTTTCGAGCGGTTATTACGACGCCTACTACGGAAGGGCGCAGAAGGTGCGCACTCTCATTAAGCGCGATTTCGACAATGTATTTCAGAAGGTCGATGCTCTTATCACCCCGTGCGCGCCGACACCGGCATTCAAAATCGGTGAACTGCAGGATCCGCTGACGATGTATCTCAACGACCTGTATACCATACCGAGCGCACTTGCGGGCGTGTGCGCCGCGAGTGTCCCGGCCGGATTCGCCGCCGGCGGCAAACTGCCGGTCGGCGTGCAGTTTATCTGCGGCGGCTTTGAGGAGGCGCGCCTTTTGAATATATGCAAAGCTTTTGAGGAGATTAACAAATGAAAGCGACAATCGACACAAACATGGGCACTATAACATTGGAGCTCAACGAAGAAAAAGCTCCGGTTACAGTTCGCAATTTTGCAATGTACGCCAAAGAAGGGCACTATGACGGGACGATTTTTCACCGTGTCATCGATGGCTTTATGATTCAGGGCGGCGGTTTTACGAAGTCGATGAATCAAAAGGCTACGCATGAGCCCATCAAGAACGAGGCCGACAACGGGCTTAAGAATCTCCGCGGCACCATTGCCATGGCTCGCACAATGATTGTCGATTCCGCTACGAGCCAGTTCTTCATCAATCTCGTGGACAACTCGTTTCTTGATTTTACGTCCCCGACTCCGCAAGGCTACGGGTATGCGGTGTTTGGCACGGTGACCGACGGCATGAGCATTGTCGACGCCATTGCAAAGGTCAAAACCGGTTTCAGCGGGCCTCATCAGAATGTTCCCGAGGAGGCAGTCGTTATCAAAAAGATTACCGTGGAGTGATACTTGCCAAAGTTAAAATAAAATCATATAATAACAACATTACTAATCAGGAGAAAACAACAATATGAACAAACTTTTTACGCTTGTAGCCGCTTGCGCTGTTTCCATTGCTTCTTTTGCCGATGATATTGCCGATGCCGCCGATGTTGTAAAGGAAACGTCTTCAGTAACTTCCGAGGCTCCTCGTAAACAGGTTGCCGCATGGCCCGCCTTTTTTGCCATCTGTGAACTCCCCTCCACGCCCGACCTTATCGGTCTTCGTCTCGCTATCCCATTTTCAACCAAGCAGGAAAGTGTTACCGGTTTTGATATCGGCTTTTTGGCGCGTACGAGCTATTTTGAAGGTCTCGCCGTCAATATTTTCCGCAACGATGTGAAGGATCAGCTTACCGGTATCCAGATCGGTCTTTACAACTCCGCCGTTCAGGCTGACGCTTTCGGCATTCAGGCTGGTCTGTGGAACGAGGCTACGTCGATTAATGGTTTGCAGGCCGGTCTCGTCAAGTCGGAGGCCAAGCGGTCTTAGGAAGACATACTCAGGAACAAATCCTTGG
>JAZOTG010000096.1:0-6841 GCA_045657505.1 Kiritimatiellia bacterium
GCCTCCGACTTGTTGTTATTTATGACAGCAACGGGATTTCAATTGAAGGCTCAACCTCGCTGACGGTGAATGACGATACGAAGAAGCGCTTCGAGAGTTACGGGTGGAAGGTGTTTGCGTGCGATGGTCACGATTTTGACGCAATCGACCGCGCATATCGCCGCGCCCTCAAGGTGGAGGACGCTCCTGTTTTGATTATCGCCACTACGCACATAGGCTACGGAGCGCCTACGAAGCACGACTCAGCCGACAGCCACGGCGCTCCTCTCGGTTTTGAGGAGACTAAGGGGCTTAAGGTCGCGCTTGGTTTCGATCCCGAGAAGACTTTCTATGTGCCGGAAGAGGTTTATTCCATTTTCGCCGCGCGCACAAAGGCTATGAACAGCTTGGCAAAGCGCTGGAGGAAGCGCAATCCGAGCGTCGGCGCCCCTTGCGGTGAAATCGATTACATGAAGCTTGTGGGCGCTTTGCCCAAGTACGAGGCGGGCAAGAGCGTGGCCACGCGCAGCGCCTGCGGAGATGTGCTCAATGCCATCGCTCCGATTGTAACCAGTCTTGTAGGCGGTTCGGCAGACTTGGGGCCGAGCAACAAAACCTATCTGAAGGGCAGTCCCGATATCGGTCCGGCAAGTTTTGAAGGGCGCAATGTGCGCTATGGAATTCGTGAGCTTGCAATGACGGCCATAGCGAACGGCATCACCGCATTTGGCGGATACAGGGGCTACGGCGCCACATTCCTTGTTTTCAGCGACTATTGCCGCCCGGCAATTCGTCTGGCCGCGCTTATGAAGCTGCCGTCAATGTTCATTTTCTCCCACGACAGTTTTTATGTGGGCGAAGACGGTCCTACGCATGAGCCTGTCGAGCAGCTCGCCGCGATGCGCACGATACCGGGGCTCGTTTCGTTCCGCCCGGCTGACGCCACGGAGACGGCGTACGCAATTGTTGAAATGCTTCTCAACACAAAGTCGCCCACCTGCCTGATGACCTCGCGTCAGAACCTTCCGGTGCTCGAAGGCGTTCGTCACGAGGGCGTCGCCAAGGGCGCATATGTCATTTACGAGAGCGGAGTGCAGGGGATGGATACTCTGCTTTTCATAGCGACCGGATCGGAGGTTTCCATCGCCATAGGCGCGGCAAAGCGTTTGGCGTCTGAAGGTCGCAGCGTTCGCGTCGTTTCCATGCCGTCTGTAGAATTGTTCCTGTCGCAAAAGTGCGATTACCGTGAGAGCGTCGTTCCGGAGCTTATGAAAAAGCGTATCATTGTCGAGGCGGGCGCGCGTTTCGGCTGGGACCGCTTCCGCATCGACCACAAGACAACACTTTTTGTCACTTTGGACTGTTTCGGCGCATCGGCACCGTGCACGGTGCTTGCTGAAAAGTTCGGCTTTACTGTCGATAACGTGTACAATACCGCAAAGACAATCGTTTAAGGGTGGTTATGACAAATTATTCTCTTGCTGCAATTTCTCCGATTGACGGCCGCTACAGCGGGAAATGCTCAGAATTCAGGGAGGTTTTTTCCGAGTACGGTCTTATAAAGCGCCGCGTCCTTGTGGAGTGCGCGTGGCTCGAGGCCCTTTGCGACGCAAAGGAGATTGTTGAGTGCAAATCGCTTACAGCGGCCGAACGCAAGGCTTTGCGGGGTATTGCAGAGTCGTTCTCGTTTGAGGACGCGGCACGTGTCAAAGAAATAGAGCGCACGACAAATCATGACGTCAAGGCGGTCGAGTACTTTCTGAAAGAAAAGGTCAAGGGCACTTCTCTCGAGAAGCGTTCCGAATTCATTCATTTCGCCTGCACATCGGAAGATATCAACAATATGTCTCACGCGCTTATGCTGCGCGACGGCAAAATTGTTCTGCGTACGGCGATGGATGCGGTCACATCTAAAATTTCAGGCTATGCGCGCGAGTGGGCCAAGGTGCCGATGCTTGCCCACACCCACGGTCAACCGGCCTCTCCCACAACGGTAGGCAAGGAGTTGGCTGTCGTTTCTGCGCGTCTTAAGCGTCAGGCGGCGGAGATTGATCGTCTTGTAATGCCCGCAAAAATGAACGGCGCCGTAGGCAATTTCAATGCGCATCTTTCGGCATATCCCAAGGTGGACTGGGAAAAGCTATCCCGCAAGGTTATCGAGTCTCTCGGCTTGAGGCAGAACCGCCTGACTACGCAGATCGAATCGCACGACGGCATTGCGGAATTGTTCGATGCCGTCTGCCGTTGGAATGACATTCTCACCGATTTCAACCGCGATGTCTGGATGTATATCTCAATGGGTTATTTCAAGCAGAAGACAGTCAAGGGCGAGATTGGCTCGTCCACTATGCCCCACAAGGTCAATCCCATCGATTTTGAAAATTCCGAAGGCAATCTCGGCCTTGCCAATGCCGTTATGGGTTATATGGCAAGAAAACTTCCCATATCGCGCATGCAGCGCGATTTGACCGACTCTACCACGCTTCGCAACATGGGAGTCGGTTTTGGTTATACTCTGATTGCAATACGTTCGACCGAAAAGGGGCTTGGCAAACTCGAGCTCAATGTTGAGCGTCTTGCCGACGATCTTGACCGCAACTGGGAGGTGCTCGCCGAGCCTATCCAAACCGTCATGCGCAAGGTCGGCATGGATCGCCCGTATGAGCGCCTCAAGGAGTTGACGCGCGGCCGCAGAGTCACGGCTGAAATTATGCGTGACTTTGTCGAGGCTCTTCCGCTCCCAGCCGAGGATAAGGCGCGTCTTAAAAAAATGACGCCGGCCACATACACGGGCATAGCGGCAAAACTGGCAAAATTGGCATAAAACTAACCGCCGGAAGGAGGTTGATTGTATGATGTTTGGGACTACTCTTCGCCTGATGGCGATGATGTTTGTTCAGATTATGGTTTTCCCGGTCTGGTATACTACACTTGTTCCATATATTCAAACCTTGCCGGGCGGAGCGTCTTGGGTGCCGTTTTATGGAGTGCTTATGGGCATTGGCATGTTTGCCTCGCCCATAGTTTGCATGTTTGCCGACAGGTTCCTGGATTCGGGCAAAGTGCTTGCGCTGTGCAACGGCACAGCGGCAATCGTGCTGTGTGCGGCGTTTTTTGTCCGTGAGCCGCTGGCGCTTGCGGTGCTGCTGCTCGTGGCTACGGTGGCTCTTATGCCGACATGGTCGATTGCCTCCGCTGTGGCTATGGCCCATGCGCCGCAGTCGTCATTCCCGTACATCAGGGCGTGCGGCTCGGTAGGCTGGGCGGCGAGCGCGGTTTTTTCAATCGTGGCCATAAAGCACTTCGGTTTTGCGGATTTTGAAAAAACCTCTTGGATATTCGCCTGCGGAGCGGTGGTGGCTCTGGTGGCGGCGGTCAATTCGCTTATGCTGCCGCCGACGCCGCCAAAAGCCAAAGGCGATAAAATGAGCATTGCCGACGCCCTGGGGCTACGTGCCTTCGTTCTGCTGAAAGACCGTTCGGTGCTTGTGCTTTCTTCCATACTGCTGCTGTCGATGGTTTCGTTTCAGTGGTATATGGGCTACAACACAATGTATTTAAAAGAGGCGGGCTTCAGTTTTTTAAGTCTTACGCATAATGCGGGGCAGCTTGCCGAACTCGGTTTTATGGTGCTGCTTCCATTTATAATCAAGAAGCTCGGCTTTAAAGGCTCTACTCTACTCGGGCTCGGCGCGTTGGTGTTCAGGTACGCGTCGTTTTATCTCGCCGCTGCAACCGGAATGCATGCGTTTGATTTTGGCGGCATATTGATACACGGTCTGATTTTCGGAATACTGATTGTCGGCATACAGATGCATATGGCCGAGATTGCACCGGCGCAGCTGCGCAATCAGGCGCAGGGGTTTGTAATGTTGCTGACAGCGGGCGTCGGCGGCTTTTTGTCGGTCGGCGTGTTTAATGCGGTTTTGAAGGCAAGCGAAACACCGCAGGGCGGGCACGACTGGACGGTGCCGTTTTTGACGGCTCTTGCAATCGCCGCAGTATCATTTGTTCTTTTCGCCTTATTGTATAAACCGTCAGGCGGTGCTTCCCGCCCATAAAGGTAGTTTGTATGACTTCGCGCAGAGATTTTATTTTGGGCGTCGGTGCCGCGGCGGCACTTGCCGGTTGCGATGGTGCAAGAGCGTATGCGGCATGGAGAGAGCGCAAGAGGCGCGAGCTTATTGCTGCGGCGCGTGAAAAGAAACTTAACATTCTCTTTATAATGACCGACGATCATGCCGCTCATGCCATTTCGGCGTACGGCAGCAGGATAAACAAGACGCCGCATCTTGACGCACTGGCGGCCGAGGGGATGATTTTTTCAAATGTGATGTGCACCAACCCCATTTGCGCTCCGTCACGCGCGAGTATTCTTACCGGGCAGTACAGCCATAAAAACGGGGTGCCTGTTTTTGTCGGTCTTTCGCCCGATATAGAAACTGTCGGCGGCTATCTCCGCCGAAGCGGCTATCATACGTCAATTGTGGGCAAGTTCCATTGTGGCGGGCCAAACGCGCTTCGTAGGGACGATTGGGACCGTTGGATGATTTATCAGGGGCAGGGGGTTTACAACAATCCGTGGTTTTTTGTCCCGGGGGCCGACGGTAAAGTTGCGCGCAAGGAGTATAAGGGCGAGTACGCAACAGATAATCTGACAAAGGTGTGCAAGGAAATTCTTGACGAGGCGACAGGCGCCGGTAAGCCGTTTTTCATGATGATGCTGCATAAGGCGCCGCATCGCAACTGGATACCGAGCGAGAAGTACCGCGCGCGTTTTCGCTCAATGACCTTGAAAGACATTCCGCTTCCGGAAACGATTTTTGACGATTTCAAGGGCAGGGCGTCACCGATCCGCAAGGCCGCGATGACATTGCTCAAACATATGCGCCCCGGGATGGATTTGAAGCTTGCGGAGTTTTTCTCCGAGGGGCATGTGTTTGAGTTTGAAGGCAAGACATATGCCGGCCGTAAAAACGCGGAAGGTAAATTCATTGATGACTGGCCGGAGGGTATGGACAATCGCGCAAAGACGGCCTTGTCGTATTTGCGTTATATGCAGGATTATTTGGCCTGCGTTCAGTCTGTCGACGATTCGGTGGGCGAGATGAATGCGTATCTTAAGGAGCGCGGGCTTGATCAAAACACTCTAGTAGTCTACACATCCGATCAAGGGTTTTTCCTTGGCGACCACGGATTGTATGACAAGCGTTTCATTATGGAGGAAACGCTCAAGATGCCGTTTATCGCAAAGTGCCCCGCGTTTATCAAGGCGGGGTCGGTCAACGAGGATATAGTAACAAACGTTGATTTCGCGCCGACCTTTGTGGATCTGGCGTGCGGGCAGAAGCCGTCATCAATGCAGGGCGACTCGTTCGTTGACAATATGGGCGGCAACACTCCGGAGGATTGGAAAGACAGTTGCTACTGTCGTTATTATGTAGAGGGCGGCGAACACAATACGGCTGCGTGGTACGGCGTGCGCACCAAGACCGATAAACTTGTGTTTTACTATAAGCGCAACGAGTGGGAGTATTTTGATTTGGCGAGCGATCCCGAGGAACTGCAGAATCTTTATGGCGACAGCTCCAGGGCCGCGCGAATCAAAGAGCTCAAGACGTTGATCGAAAAACTCAGAGCCAAGTATGAAGATCGCGATCAGTATATAAACTGCAACGAGTATTCGCTGTAGCACAGCTACAAATTTATGCCATTGTAACATCAGTCAGAAAAGGAGAAATAATTATGCAAAAGACGATTATCAAGAACGCCCATGTAATCTCGCCCGATGTTGATATTGTAAATGCCGCGATTGTGATAGAGGGCTCTCAGATAAAGTCGGTAACTACGCGAAAAGTTTCCGAAAAGGGCGCCTCGACGATTGTGGACGTGAAGGGGCAGTATGTCATGCCCGGCTTTATTGATGTGCATACCCATGGCGCATTGACGTATGATTTTTGCGACCCCGACGAGAAGGCTGTATTCAAGCATGCGGAGGCAAAACTTCAGGAAGGTGTCACCTCGTTTTTGCCGACGACGCTTACGGTTTCGGGTGATGAGTTGAAGGTTGCCGCGCGCAATGCCAAAAAATACGCTGAGGCCGGGATGCCTTATGCAAAGATTCCCGGCATACATCTCGAGGGGCCGTTCATTAACGTTAAATGCTGCGGTGCGCAGAATCCGAAGTTTGTGCGTAAGCCATCAATCGCGGAGGTTAAGGAGATTTCAAAAATTTATCCGGTCAAATTAATATCGTATGCGCCCGAGGCGGAGGGCGGCGCAAAATTTGCGAAAGACTGCATTAAACTTGGCGTGGTTCCAAGCTGCGGACACACGGGTGCAAAACTTTCCGAATTTATGCCGGCATATAAAAACGGGCTCCGTCATCTTACGCACTTCTGCAATCAGATGACGCCGCTCCACCATGGCGAAATCGGCATGGTCGGCGCCGGATTTTTGATTGAAGATCTCAATACAGAGGTGATTTGCGACAAGGTCCATCTCTGTCCGGATATGCTTCGTTTAGTGTTTACCCGCCGTAATCTTGCTCATGTTCAGATAATAACCGATTCGCTGCGTTGTTCACACTGCGAGGACGGTTATGCGTTTGAGATGGGTGGGCTTGGCGTGAAACTTGAAAACGGGGAGGCCCGCCTTGTGAATGGCGGCAATCTTGCTGGTTCAACGCTCTGGATGGGAATGGGGCTTAAGAATGTTCATGATGTTACAGGTATCGATTTGAAGTCGCTTGTAAGAACAACATCATGGAATCAGGCGATTGAGCTTGGTTTGGGCGATAAACTTGGAAAGGTTGAGAAGGGGTACACGGCCGACCTTGTCGTCATCAATCCGCGTACGTGGA
>JAZOTG010000097.1:0-5536 GCA_045657505.1 Kiritimatiellia bacterium
TAACTCATCGAGAAGCTTAGGGTGTTTTCTCAAATGGATGAGGCCTTGGCAGTAGTTGTCGATATTCATTCCGCTAAACTCCGACGGGCTCTTGTTGCCCGCCATAGCGACTTTCATACCGGGAGCCTTCTTCTGGATGAAAGCGATAATCTTCCTTACATCCTCGGGCGCGCGTTCATCCATCGCGATATACGCGTCGTTAAACCAACCCTTAGATTCCAAATGCTTTTTAAAATCAACCAAAAAGTCCCCCCAGTAATCCTCAAACTCCGCAGTTCCCGGCAAATACTTCTCGCGCCTCTCAACCAGCCCCTTCCCTCGTACTTCCTCCTTCCACGACACCCTATATCCCCAAGGACACATCGTGTAGCAGGCGATATCGGGACCTAAGCCGCACCTGCGGCCGAACTCAACGTACTCGTCAAAAATCGTATAATCAAACTCCCACTTGCCGTCCGCTTTCTTAACTCGGCCGATCATGGAATAATATCCGTCAAGACACTGATTGTTCCAGGGAAGATCAAGAAGCGTTACCGTAAGCGCCTTGCAACCGCTTTCAGCGAGCGCGCGCCAAACAGGTTCCATCTTCGCATAATGTTCTTTTGAAAACGGCTTAACATTAAAATAGCGGGAAAGCGCCCACGGATGCTGCCAGAGATCGAGAAAATATTTCCAATCTTTTGCCGGAGGTAAAACGCGGTTTACAACTGTTAAGTCGAGGAAATCCGACCCGCCGAGCTTAACCGCACGCTTACCGGGCTTTGCGTCGGGAGCAACAGTTACCTTAATCATAGTCGGAAAAGTTTTATCGCCCTTCTTCCACTCGCGGCAGACATCGCGAACCTTGCCCTTGCCGACAATGCGAGCCTTATTCTTGCCATCCTTATCAGCATATCTCTCGAATCTGTCATATTTAACTTCATCAAAACGAAGAAGAGTAAACGAAACCCCCTCTCCGGCACAATCAGAAGAAAGAGCCATGACATCATCTTGACACGCTTCCGGGATTGCCGCATACGCTGTCTCACCGCGCCAAACTGCAACATCAAATGTTACCGAATGGGCAGAAACGCCTATGACAGACAATACCAGGAAAAATATCAGGTTTCGCATATTTTGTAATTCCTTGATCATTTGAAACCTTATCTTATTTTATATTTTATCAAAATTTATACGATTAGCAATAAAATCCGCACTATAAATGAGATCGGGGTGCGATTTTAAATCGTTGATTCAATATTAAGCTTCTGTCGGATGGCTCGCCCGTCGAACGTGTCGACTCCGCGTTCGCCAAGCGAGCACCTCGGATGAAGCTAAACAACTGTCATTTTTCAATGAAATAAAATTACACCCTGAAGGTAAAACTTTCAATTCAGGAGAACGCCTTTTAATAACATTAGAACGGACGTCGTCAACCGCCCGTTCTAACATCATCTCTCAATGCCGCAAGTATCGACTCGGGCGTTATTGGCTTACCCTTTACCCGAAGCACTATAATCCTCGTCACAAGGGCACATTCCACGTCCGAAAGGCACACTCCGTCCTTGCGATCTTGAAGTATACGCATCAAATCGCTTGCTGTAAGAGAGATTTTTGTTTTTCGCGGCGGCACGAAAAAATCAATCAGCTTAACGGCGATGTAAGTAAGAGGCGAAAGGATCGTCGAAAGAATGCTGTACGGCACACTCAATAGCAGTATTCTTCTCAACGGGCGGGCGGAACAAAGAAGTTTTGGGAGAAATTCCGAAAAATACAACACTGTAAATGCGGCAAAAAAACTCCAAATGCTGCTGCCTACGCCACCATCGGCGAAAAAACAGCCTGAAAGCGCGGCGGTGGCTGACGAATACGACACATTTGCAATATTATTTCCGATAAGAATAGTTGTCATTGTCCAGCCCATATCGGAAAGAGCCTTCTGCACACGCTTTGCCTTGCTGCCGCCCTCGCGGGAAAGATGCAATATGCGCTCTCTGCTTACCGACAGAAAACCGGTTTCGGAAGCGGAGAAGAACGCCGAAAAGCACAGCGCCGCAAATGCGCCGCAAAACAGAAGAAATACACTCATGAGTTATCATCCTCAACGCGGCCGGCCTCCTCGTCGGACTCGGCGAGAATAGCCCAATCATCACCTTCACTGCGGTGTTCGAGAATCTCTAACCTTACACTGGTCACCCTTCTGCGGCGGCGCTTGAGAACGGTAGCACGACACCCGTCAGCAAGTATCTCCTGCCCTACATGGGGAATGCGCCCGGCATGAAACTGCACCCACCCGGAGATTCTGTCGGCATCTTCCGCTTCAAGCGAAATTTCCAAAGCGCGATTCACTTCATCAAGGCTTGCCCTTGCGTCAATCTCCCAGATATTTGCGGCAAGCTTGACAATCTGCGGCTCATCGGCCCTGTCGCCAAAAACACCGGGCCCCACGATCACCTCAAGCACGTCATTCTGGGAAATCATTCCTGCCGTTCCGCCGTATTCATCAAGCACTATGGCAACAGGCTTGTAGCTTTTTGCGAACATTACGAGCAAATCGTCAAGAGTGACCGTTTCAGGCACAAACAGAGCCTCTTCTATTTTACCGGTCTCAGTGTCGATTATCCCCTCGATGGCATCGGGAGAACGACGGTAGACAGGCAAATAGCGGTGTGTCGCAGCCTGCAGGCATTGCAACCTCCTATCTTCGTCAAGTTCAATATCGTAGCCCTGAATATCAACACGCGGCGTCATTTCATCGTTGGCGGACAACTCAGAAAGCCGCAGAACACCGGCCACCATCTCGGCGTCAGCCGAACTTACAGCACCTGATTCCGCCGCCAATTCGATAACCGAAACAAGCTCGCCATCCGACAGCGCTCTTCTTTCGCGCAGAAGCATCGGGGCGAACGCCCGGGATGAAAGCCTCAGAACGAGATTGAACGGCGTAAAAAGCACTCGCCAAAACAGCAGCGACTTTGAATACAGCGGGGCTATTTCCTCTGTGTATCTCAGCGCAAAGCGCTTGGGCGCGATTTCCCCGAACACGAGGATAAGAACCGTCATCACGGGAATAGCCACCCACGAATGAGACGGCCAGCGCGTGGAGATATAGAAGTAGCCAAGCGTTGATGCCGCAAAATTGACAAATGTATTACCGACAAGAAGCGTTGAAAACAAGACAGCCTTATCAGACAGACAGCGCCCTATCTGCTCATCGACACTGGGGCTTTTTTCCTTTATGCGGGCGCGCTGCGCACCGCTCAAGGAAAAAAGAACCGTCTCGGCACTTGAAAAGAACGCCGAGAGGATGAAGAGCAAAAGTAGTAATACAAGAATCAATTCTTACCTGAACATTCTCACCCGCAGTAGAAATATTCCTTTACGAGCTTGGCGACCTCTTCAGGCTTGTCCGCAATATCGCGACGCAGCGTGCGGTCGTTGAATGCACGCAGCTGACGAAGCACGCCGTCAATCATTGCGGGAGAGAAAACACCGTCGGCCTCGTAGACGGCGCGCTGCTCCTCAAGACAATCGGCCGATGCCGCACAGCTGTCGGGCAAGGTTGCCAGAGAATTGAGAAGCCCCTCGTTTTCCTTCTTGTGGATATTTACATTCACATAAGTCGACTCCGCAAACTTCACGCCGTCTTCAAGCGAAAACCCGTAGCGGCAGGCGACGGCAAGCGACGCCATAAGCAAATACACATTTGCAGATGCGTCGGGAGAGCGCATTTCGACGGTCTGCTTCTCGGCGGTGTTGTAGGCAGCTGCCGTCTCGTTGGGATTAGCCTGAAGGCAGAGGTCCTTCTTTGCCGTCCACCCAAGCGGAACACGAACGAGCACAGAACGGTTGCGATCGCCCCAGCACACATTAGTGGGAGCCTCCTGATGCGGAACGAGACGGAAATAACTCGTGGGGTTCATATTGCCGAACGCCGTAATGGACGGGGCAAGTTTCATCATGCCGGCAATGGCGCGCTTTGCATTATTGGAGATGGCGCCTCCTTCAAGCATCTGATTGCAGCCGTCCTTCATAAGGCGCATATGAACATGCAAGCCTGAACCGGCCTTGCCGACCGTGATTTTCGGGGCGAATGTCACATCGTACCCATATTCCGCGCCGAGATTGCGAATCATCCATTTTGCAACGGTGAGCTGATTGGCGGCGTCTTCGGCGGCACAGGGAAGGAATTCGATTTCATTCTGCTCGAAAAGCATTCCGTCTTGCGTAAAATTACCGACTTCGGAATGTCCGTACTTGATTTTACCGCCGGCAAGCGAGATGTAATGCATGCACTTCTGACGGAACTCGTTAAACTTGGCGAACGGAGCGGACTCGTGATAGCCCTTTTGATCGACTGCGGCAAACGCCTTGCTCTCAGGCGCAATAACATAATATTCAAGCTCGCCCATGGCCTGAAACTCCAGACCGGTGGCCGCCTTGAACGACGCACAGGCCTTGCGCAGCGTGTATTCAGGCGAGGACTCGAGAGGATCGCCGTCCTTGTTGAAAAACGAGCAGAGCAGGCAAAGCGTCGGAAGCTTGGCGAACGGGTCTACGAACGCGGAGGAAAAACGCGGCACAACATAAAGATCGGAACTTGACGCCTCGATATAACTGAAGAGAGAAGAACCGTCCACTCGCTCGCCGCAAGAGAGAATCTCGTCGAGATAGTCGTCGTCATTCAGCACAAAATTAAGCGTTTTAAGGCGACCGTCGCCGCCCGGATACATGAAATTGACGTGAGGCACGCCATTGGCTTTAATAAAACTCTTTATGTCAGACTTTGTGAAAGCGCTGCGCTTCTTACCGAGATACGACTCAAGATCGTATGCCCCAGCTTCTGAAATATGCATTCTTTTTTCTCCTTTTCGGTAATTATACTACCTAATAAACAATATTACAAGTTCGCAAACGGATTACAACTGAAACCAGAGCCCGTAGACGGCGAAAAAGTCGTCTGCGCACGGCGTGGCGCACGGGGCTGGCCGCCCGAAGCTCCTCGCGGAGGCGCAGCGCCAACGGCGGGGTTGGTCTTAGCCGAAAGCGAAATCCTCTGACGGGCGACATCAACGCCAATTACCGTAACCTTCAACCTGTCGCCGGCTTTGACGACGCTTGCGGGATCCGACACATAGCTATCGCTTAACTCCGAAAGGTGGACAAGCCCGTCTTGATGTACTCCAATATCGACAAAGGCGCCGAAAGCCGTGACATTTGTAACAACGCCCTCAAGCTTCATGCCTTCTCTGACATCTTCGATTTTAGTGACATCTTCGCGGAATTTCGGCGGCTCGAAAATTGCGCGCGGGTCGCGGCCCGGCTTGGCCAGCTCGGCAAGAATATCTCTCAATGTAGGCTCGCCCACATCATTGGTGATGTAGCGCCTGATGTCTATCTTTGAAGCAAGCTGCGCGTTGCCGACAAGTTCTGCAAGCGAGGCGCCTATATCGTCAGCCATCCTGTTTACGAGCGCATAACGTTCGGGATGGACGGCGGAGGAGTCAAGCGGATTCTCTGCTCCGCGGATGCGCAGAAAGCCGGCGCACTGCTCGAA
>JAZOTG010000098.1:0-5819 GCA_045657505.1 Kiritimatiellia bacterium
TCCGACTTCTCCTTTTTGTGATTTTGGCAGATTATCAATAAATTATTTTATTAAGCGGAAGCTCAATAATTCCTGTTGCACCCACTGCAATAAGAGCAGGTATCAAATCGCGAACCTTCTTCTCCTCGACAACAGATTCAACGGCAAACCACTGCTCGTCATTGAGCTTGTTGACCGTAGGAGCGTGAAGAGCAGGAAGAACCTCAACAACTTTATTAAGCGACTGCGCAGGAGCGTTGCATTTAAGGAGTACGCGGCGCTGAGCCTCAAGCGCACCCGTAAGCAGCATCTTAAGCTGCTCGAGTTTTGCACGCTTCGCTTCGTCTGCCCAACTTGCCTTATTGGCGATGAAACGCGTGGTAGACGTCAATATCGTATCGACGATACGAAGGTTGTTGGCGCGCAACGAACTGCCCGTTTCTGTCAAATCAACAATTGCATCTACGAGTTCCGGAGCCTTTACTTCCGTGGCACCCCATGAAAACTCGACTTCGGCATTGACGCCATTCTGCTTGAGATAGCGCTTAACGAGGCCGACGGCTTCGGTGGAAATACGCTTGCCTTCAAGATCCTTCACCGACTTGATGTTGGAATCGTTAGGAACGGCCAGCACCCAGCGAACAGGATTTGACGTGGCTTTGGAATAATTGAGCTCGCAGATTTCCTCAACATCACTGCCGTTTTCATACACCCAGTCAAAACCGCAAATACCCGCGTCAAGAAGCCCGAGCTCAACATAACGGCTCATCTCCTGCGGGCGCAGAAGGCGGCACTTGATTTCCTCGTCGTCAATAGACGGAATATAACTGCGGCTTGAGCATGTCACATTAAAACCCGCACGCTTGAAAAGCGCGAAGGTCGATTCCTGCAAGCTGCCCTTAGGAAGTCCTAATACTATTGCCATTTTTAGTTGTCTTAATTGGTATTTTGATTAAATATTCGTGTATTATACCATAAACCCCGTCTCAATGTCCATACAACCGTTTTACCGCTTTTTTATTTGTTCGCATCGTCGATTGACCGGTTATTCCGTTTCAAACTCAATCTCAAGTATATTGCCGTCGCGCAAATGTTCCGCCCCGAGAAAGAAACGCGCAGGAGGAGGAATTTCCGTGGAGGTAAGCGTTATATTCTTGTCGCGCGCGAGAGTCGCGATATTCTTCCTGACATATTCGCGGGCGTCTTCGAAACGGCTTGACCCGATCTTGACGGCCAACACCCCTTTTTGCGTTAACGGATTGTATTTCAAACTCTGGACCGCAAGATGCATTACAGATGCCGTTCCTTTCACCAGAGGCCCCTTCAGTGAAAATTCCGGAAAATCCACATGAACTTCGCTTATGCTGCCGCCATATGTACGATTATAGTCTTTGGCAATCATACTGCGCAGATTCTCCTTTATCGTGCTCATCTGCTGAAAGGCGTCGCTTTTGCTTTGATTTACCCGCAATGTAAACGAATACGAGAACAGATCGTCGGCATTGCGTTTAAATTCTTCTATGGAATACTCCGATTGCACCTTCTCAATTGCCGCGCGCCCACCCGCCATGCGCGTTTGATAATTATCATACCTTGCCTGCAATACCGGCGATTCGCTCCTTGCCTTCGCGTCATGCATCATTACCGTTAGAATATCGCCCGAAACCTTATGAATCACCCGTGTATATCCAAATGATTTGACGGATATCATCATCAACGGCTCATACCAGGCAAAAAGGCCGCCGGAATGACCAATCTTTATTGCATACGGTTTACCGTTCGCTATACAATAGGAGTCTAATTCCGGCGACATGGAGCGGCAGTTCTCAAGATAGGCCTCGTACTGACAATTACCGGGCCTGACGATTGCACGGCTTCCGAATTTTTCTGGCGCGAATACGCATCCTTGCAGAAGAGCCACACTCAACAGAAACAATACGATCTTCATATCAATCAATACAATTTTCTTCCGTAAACAAGTATTTTGGACAAGCTAAATGTTTCCAGCTTTTGTCTGCCGTCTTTCATTTCACCGGCGACACGCCGCACGCGCACATACCGTGCTGTAGGAGCCTTATACAACGGAAATTCCACGCGATACTGATCGCGCAGCTTGCTCTCTTTCATTACCACCTGCCAATTAATTCCGTCCGCAGACACTTCCACTTCAATAGGCAGCTGATCTTTACGGCGGCTTTCATTCGGGGAGCGCAAAACCACAACGATCGCCCGTACCTTACAATCGCCGGCAAGCGTAACCATAGCCCACGGTTCAGCATCCTTGTCGGCGGTAAATGTAAAGTCCTGTACCGCAGAGGAATCTATTGCTCGCGGATGCAGCGACGGTGTATCATAAGGACAGGTCTTCGAAAGCGACAGCATGCCTTCGGCCGAAACAAGATCTCCATTGGAATCCCGCTCGGCGAAGCGCAGGCCGGACGTGGGCCTGCCGATTTTCTCCTGCATGGCCGCAAACTGCCTGAAGGCGGCAATATTACCGCTGCCCTCCGCCGCCAGTATGAATGTGCCGAGATCGGGCTTATTGCTTTTTGCCTCCGCCACAATCTTCGCCCCGCCAATCACGCCGTGCATCGACTTGGCGAACTTCTCCGCAAATTTTGGAAGCTTTGCAAGAAAGCTCTTCGCCCGCTTCTCGTCGGCGAACACAAAAGGCGCGCACCATCCAAGCACCTGCGTGTAATATGTTTTCGTTCCATACTGGCCCGCGACGATACTGTTGACGGCTCTGTCCATCAATTCTGGATTACCCTCGAGCGGCGCCGCCCATCGTTTGACGACAACACTAAAATCACCGTCGTCCTGAAGTTTTTCAACCGGTTGCCTCAAAAGCGGAGCAAACTCTTCGATCGCCTCCGTTAGAGCCTGCGCCCCTCGCTCATCTGCAACACGCCTAAAATACGGAGTCAACAGATCCCACAACGGATGCCTCCAGCCTTCAAGAACCTTTACAGCCCTAAGCGCATAAATGCGATGTTCTTCAAGTGACCGGTTAGCCCGCACAATCCACTCGCCGTACTCGCGCCACGCAGTGAAACTCTCCCGCCACGCCGAGCAGGCCAGCCGATAAAGCTTCATGACCGTCTGCGGCTTATTGCCTCTTGACTCAGCCAGATGCGCAAGCTCGAGAAAACGCTCCGCATCAAGGCGGCTCTCCCTATCGCCCTCAAACGTAGCCTCGGTGGCCAGGGCATATGTCCAGTGATCGGCATTCGGCCAAAACCCTGAAAAGCCCGTCGGGGGGCTTATAAAATTGCCGATAACCCATTTACCTTCCGGCAGCCGCCTCGTGTAAGCGCAATGCCCCGGCTGTCCTACCGGCACCGACGGCACGCCGTGCGCGTTTGCACAACATGATGCAAAGGTGGACAATTCACCGCAAACACCACCTACTATATACGTATATTTGCGCTTGGGCCACTCTCCGGCTCTGACCCAGGGCATATAATATTTAGGATTGTGAACAGACTCTCCGAAGCAGTTGAACAAACGATAGGGCACCACTCCAAGCGCCGAACCAAAATTTGCGGCCGACACGTTATAGAACATGTCTAAAAAACGCTGCTGATTCGGCGCATCGTCGCTTTCGCCCCCGTGAATCTGCCTTATCGCATAGCGCCATTGCCAGACTGGCTGCGCATACGCCGCCTTATGCAAACGATTTGAAAGCGCCGTGGCACGATACGCGTCGAGCCAGTCGGCAAGGAACGCCTCGTCGGCACTCGGCTTTTCAAGCGCCGTTGCCGTCGCAAAGCGACGCCCGCAGCCATCCTCGCCGTCAATCCAGCGGCCGCCGTCCTGAAAATACATTGATTCAAGCGCAAGAATAGACGATGCGGCTTCATTGCACGAACCGCTCCACACAAAATCCTCCATCCACTCGCGGCTTGAAAAAAACGACCGCATAAAATTATGCACTTGAGCGCGCGACTTCAAATCGTCCCATCCGTTCTCGCCTATTCTGCGCAGCACAGCATAAAGCGCGATATCCCGCTTTTCCTGTTCGGTAAAGCCTTCACTTGTAAGTTTCAATGCCGCGAGCCTGTCTACAATTTTTGGAAGCGGAAATTCAAGCGCCGCAACCTTTCCGCCTGATGACGCTCCGTCCGGCCGCTCCCGCACCGTTGCTCTATACGGTTCAACAGTCTCGACATTTTCTCCCGCCATGGCAAGATAACCCAACGCACACTGCCCCCACACGGTATTCCTCCCCATATCAAGAACACTGCGCAGCAATGCCGTGCTGTCGTCAGAAGCGGATTGCGATGCGTAAGTTTGCGCGCGGTCATACGCAAACTGCACCATTTTTATCGCCTGCCTTTGCACCACGGAGAGATGATTGGTCGGAACAGCCTGAAGAGTCGCCAGAAGTTTTTTACCTTCGTCTTCTTTACCTCTGCGGCCGTACTCAGTCGCCGCCTCCACAAAATCGAACCCGTAGCCCATCGTGAAGCGGCGCCTCCAGCCATAGCGATCGTCGGCATCTATCTCCTTAAGATGCGCCCATGGCTCCGCCCAAGCAAAACGCCCCTCGAAAAGCTGCGAAACATTCAACTCCCCCGCCTGTGATTCAAGCAGTTCAAAGCCGCGCCCGATCGCATCGGCCGATGGCGCACCCTTCCCGCTGCCGCGCTTAAAAAGATTCTCCGCCTCCCGTTTCTTTTCAACCGCCTTGTTAATCATATCGGAAAGCGACTGCGGCGTTACGTCGAAAGGAATGTTTTCTATGAGAGCAAAAAAGCGTTTGGGATTGTCGGTCATGCATGCGATGGCCGGAAAACGCCGCGATTTGACAAACATGCCGTTCAGACGCTCATTTTCGGCCTTCACCTTCGGTGTAGGCTCCTCCATATCGTCATAGACGGCAAGTTCGAACTTTTCTTTTAGTGCACGCCTGAACTCGAGACTCTCAAACGCTTTGCGGACATATTCCCCGCTTACGCACCAATCACTCCCGCATTGCAGCACCAGCAGCCCCTTGCCGTGCGCAACACTGCCGGCAAGCGCAACAAGAGTCAAACATGTAACAAACACCGTTTTATTCATTTGCTTTGCTCCAAGCCTCTTAACTGTTTAATCCACGCATCCATTCTTCTACTAAAATCTTGTGACAGGCCGCCGCTTATCCTCGGCCAAACATTGTCTGCAAACTTTTCGACAGCGGCAGCTCACCGTGTATGCTCCTTTACGCGGAGATATCGAAATGCGATTCCCCTCACGAACAACAACCGTGCGGACAAAGTGTCGCATAATCGGCGTTATCTCCACCATCCTCATAGATTGATATTTCGGAAGACGCCGCGCCCGAGGCCCCCAAAGGCGCGCAGAACAGCACCAGATCGTCGGTGCCGGGATTGGGAGCGCCGCATTCACCGCCGTTGCCACTGAATATATTGCAAAGGCAAAATCTGCTGCACGATTTATATGGAATTTAGACATGCCGCCACATCTGTTCAACACGCGTTCTACCGGACTAGAGATATGGTCTTTAAGGAAGCGTCCCTATGTTTATGCACGAGACGGAATGAGGAGGCAATTCTATGCAACCGTTTTCAACGCTAAAAACCGTCTTCCGCGGAACTACTCGGTTCTCATGACCTATATCGTTGTAATCGGCTGCGCTCTCCCCTGCCAGAGACGTTCCCTCAAGTTTTTCTGCAGACGTAAATGCGCTGACATCAAGACGAATCTTGTCGGTCGGGTGCTTGTTGGCGATTGCCAGCACTCTGCGACTACCGTCATCTGAAACGGTCATGACGCCGTCTAACACCGGAACGCTGCGCTTGCCGCTCTTCAAGTCGGGAGAAACAAGCGATACAAGC
>JAZOTG010000099.1:0-2287 GCA_045657505.1 Kiritimatiellia bacterium
TGCTTTTGTCGCGCGATTTGGCGGGTTTTACGCGCGGCGAATCAGATAAACTGCGCAAGGCCATGGGCAAGAAGCAAATGGACATCATGGCGGAATTGAAGGAGAAGTTTGTCAAGGGTTGCCTTGCAAATCCGAAGTTCCGCACAGGCGAATGGGTTGATGAAGCGAAGGCGCGTACCCTGATTGAGAAAATATGGAGGGACTGGGAAGCGTTTGCGTCATATGCGTTTAACAAATCGCATTCTGTGTGCTACGCATGGATCGCTTATCAGACGGGCTATCTTAAGGCCCATTACCCGGCCGAATTCATGTGCGCGCAGATTTCGTCCGAAATAGGCAACTTCGACAAACTGCCGGGTTTTGTCGCGGAGGCGCAGGAGATAGGGCTTGATTTAAAGCTGCCCGATGTGAACGAGTCGGGTACGCGCTTTGTGCCCACCGCCGATTCAAAGGGCATCCGCTACGGTCTTGGAGGAATAAAGGGCGTAGGAGAAATGGCGGCGGAGGCAATAGTCGCAGAACGCGAGGCGAGAGGCCCGTATACGGGATTTCTCGATTTCTGCTTCCGTCTCGCCGGTACCAACGCCATGAACAAAAGAGTTCTTGAAAACCTTACGAGAACGGGCGCGTTTTCAACCATAGAAAAGAACAGAGCCAAACTGTTCAACAATATAGAGTTCGCGCTTAAGAAGGCGCAGCAGAAATTGAAGGACGACGAAAGCGCGCAAATCAATTTCTTCGACATCATCGACGGCGGCGAAAGCAAATCGAGCGACTCCGAACTGCAGGACTGCCCGGAATTTTCACCGGTCGAAGATCTCGCCAATGAGCGCGAAATGCTCGGTGTTTATGTTTCTGGGCATCCTCTTCAAAGTTGCAGAAGGGTGATATCCGAGATTTCCACTTTGCGCGCGTCGCAATTGTCGGACGCTGCGCAAATGGATGAGCTCCTAAAGGCGCAGCCTGTATCGGCGTGGCGTAAAAAACAGAATCCGCATCTAAAAGATGAGATTGCGCTGAAGCAGCTTGACGTCAGAATGGTAGGCGTGCTTTCTGCCTGTTCCGTCAAGCAGCCGAAACCGCGTGACGACGGTTCCGTCGGGAAGCGCTGGGCCATCCTGTCCATAGACGACGGTTCTACGTCCAAGGCGGTAGACGCGTTTGCGTTTGCAAAAGTCTGGGAGGCGTTCAACTCGGGTTCAGCCGCCGACAGCACTCTTGGAAAGATCGAGTGCTGCGTCGACAAGCTTGTTCTCGCATGCGGTGAGGTTGCGCACCGCGTAAATTACGAGAAGGACGATAGGCAGGCGAAGAAGAATCCGGCCGTAGGCGACTTGAATTTCACTCTGAAGGAGGTTTATCCGCTTGATGAGGCTTTGCCCATGCTGTCAAGTGCGCTGCGCATAAGGCTTAAATACGACGACGAGAATCTGAAAGCGAAAGTCGAATCTCTCAGCGAGGTCTTCAGCCGCTCAAAGGGCAATCTGCCGGTTATGCTCGTTATAGAGTGCCCCGATGGAACTGTTGTCGAAATAGATACCGGCGAAATCAATCGGGTTTCTGTGACAATGGAGTTTTTGTCGTCCATTTCAAAGATTGTTCCGCAAAGCGACACTATGTTCCTGCCGAATGACAAGATCTATTTGGCCGAGCGAGAAAAGTCGTTTGGCGGACGGCGAAACGGGGCTTATTAGTGTTCGCCCTCGTGGAAGGAGCCGTCCGCGTGAAAATGCCCGGACGGCTTTTGGGATGATGACATTGTCTCCGTCTTAAGCCCGTACGCTCCGTTTGCGACGACTTCGCAACGGTCGTGCGGCAAGCCTTCAACGGCAGTCCATCCGTTTGCGCTTCCGTGGGTTCTCACAGGCTGGGCAATGAACCGCCGTCTATTGCCGCTGTCACGGATGAAGACATGCTTTTCGAGCCCGATTTCAACGATTGCAGAGTCGGGGACGACAGTTTCTTCGGCGCCCGTTCCTCCTGTCATTACGGAGGCGGTCGCTTTTTCGCCGGCAATCGCACTTGATATTGTAGAGTTGAAAATCGCGTAAACGGGAACAAGTCCGGTTTCATCGCCTATGCCGAGGCGGAGTTCTCCGCAGACGTTGCCTACGGTAACGCTCATTCCGTCTTTAAGTTGAGCGGCCTGCTCTGCGGGAATGAGACCTTTGAACCGCAGCATGGCGGGATTTGACAGCATTACGACAGGAGTGCCAATTTCAACCCATGAACCGTTGAGCGTTATTATTTTCTCTACCATGGCCGCGGAATCCGCCTTGATGATAAT
>JAZOTG010000100.1:0-3328 GCA_045657505.1 Kiritimatiellia bacterium
AGATCGTTTCGAACGTCCAATTGCGGGCGGTCTCTGTTGAACGTGGACGAATTCTCGTGCCGTTCGCGTTCGAGGCACCGCTGTCGGGCGTGGGGAGACGGATTGAACCGCACGAGAAAATGATCTATCGGCGAAACGTGACGTTGACGCCCCGTTCGGATCGGCGCCTCATTCTGAATTTTGAAGCGGTTGACTGGCGGACGCAGGTTTTTATCAACGGACAGGAAGCGAGGGATGTGCCGCAGGAAGGCGGATGCCTGCCGTTTGGTGTGGACATTACGGAGTTTGTCCGGCCGGGTGAAAATGAAATCAAGGTCGTGGTATGGGACCCGACGGATACATTCATCAATGCCGGGGGGAAGCAGAACGATCGGACGGTCGGATGCTGGTATTCGCGTGTGAGCGGGATCTGGCAGACGGTTTGGCTGGAATCCGTCCCGCTGACGTATGTCCGGTCGGTGAAGATCGACACGGATGTCGATGCGAATCAGGTGACGTTCCGGGTTGTCGGCAATCAGGCGACGCACGGGGCGGCTACGGTCCGGATTTTCGACACCGGCAGGATGGTGGCGCAAGGCGAGGCCGGGAAGCCGATCGTTTTTCCGGATCAGGCGAAACGATGGAGCTGTGAAAATCCCCATCTGTACGATTATGAACTCGTGTTGGGCGAGGATCGCGTAAGAGGTTATTTCGCCATGCGGAAAATCGACAAGGCTCAGGATGCCGCGGGGCATTGGCGTTTTAGGCTGAACGGAAAATTTGTGTTTCCGTTCGGTACGCTCGATCAGGGGTGGTGGCCGGACGGCTTTCTGACACCGCCCTCTCTGGCCGCCTGTTCAAATGACCTCGTCACATTGAAGAAATGCGGCTACAATCTGATACGGAAACATATCAAGGTTGAGCCGCGTCTTTACTACAAACTGTGCGATCAGCTGGGGATTCTGGTATTCCAGGATGCGCCGTCTCCGGCCGGACGCGACAATACGCGGGATCCGGTCAAGAACCGCCAGCGCTACGGCATGTTCCGGCGCGAGTGGAAAGAACAGATGGATCTCCAGATGAATATCCCATCGATTGTTCTATGGGTACCGTACAATGAAACGTGGGGGCAGCCGGATGAGGCGTGGACGCGGGATACGTTACGCTGGACGCGTCGGTACGATCCCTCTAGGCTGGTGGGCGGACCTTCAGGGTGGACGGACTATGAAGGCGGAGATGCGTATGATCTGCCGAGCGGCAGTCACCGGATCGTCCGGGATCCCTGGGGCGTGGAATCTGAAAATCCTTCATGTGACACGGTGGACTGTCATGCCTATCCCGGACCCGCCCAATGCAGGCGGCATCGGCACCGGATTTCCGTTTTGGGAGAGTTCGGCGGGATCGGCCTGCGGATTTCCGGTCATGAGTGGGATGATTCTGAAAGTTGGGGATATGCGGGGACCGGCGCGATTACTGATCCGGCCGTTTCGCAGGCCCGTTATCTTGATCTGATCGCGAAACTCCACCCGTTGATTGATGACGGATTGGCGGCCGCCGTCTATACGCAGACGTCGGATGTGGAACGTGAGATCAATGGGCTGATGACATACGACCGCGCTGTTCTGAAATATGATCCAGACGTGCTTCGAAAGGCCCATCAGGCGGTCCTCCGGCACGCGGCGCGTAGCGCCTCGGGGAAATAAGCGTCTTCATTCGATTTTGATATTAAACCCGCAGGGACATGCCCTCCCCTGTATTTATGTCATAATGCGTGTTTCACTTCTAACGGTCGGCTTCCAGAAGGAAGTCGACCGCATTGACTTGGCGTATTCCGTTATGATCAAACGGCGGGTCGTAATCAAGTGTGATGAGTGTTTTAGGATATTGGTCGCGGATTGTCTTGAAAGGGGCGAGTTCGCGTTTGAGAGTCGATTCGTCCCTTACGGAAAGCGCGACCTGAAAGTATCTTGGCGCGGCGTTTTCAAAAGCGACGAAGTCGACTTCCTTCCCGTCAATCGTGCCGACATGCACGTCTCTGTATCGGCGTTTAAGCTCGAGAAAAACGATATTTTCAAGAATGTGCCCCATATCGCCGCCTCTCTGACCTGTTACAATGGCGCGAAGCCCCTGATCGGCTATGTAGTATTTGCCGAGAGTCTTGAGGTAGTTGCGACCTTTAATGTCGTATCTTGTAGCATGATATACAAGGAGCGTTTCGCAAAGTGCGTTGATGTAGGCGTCTATCGTCTTTCCGGCAATAGTGATCCCTTCCGCCTTGAGTGTTCCGGTGATACGGTTTACGGAAAGTGGATTGCCGATATTGTCAAAGATGAATCTGACAATGCGTTTAAGAAGCGCGCCATCCCTGAGACCGAGTCTCGCAAGTGCATCCTTGTAGATGATCGTATCAAATATCGCAGAAAGGTAGTCAATGCGCGCGGCTTCATTCGCGCCAAGCGTCGCTACGAACGGAAAACCTCCAAATCGCATATACTGGGCGAACGCCTCGGACTTGGGCAATTGCTGAAATGCGGCTTGATACTCGGCGAACGAAAGGGGTTGCATCGAGATTTCCACATAACGCCCGGTCAGAAATGTCGCAAGTTCGCCGGAAAGGAATTTGGCGTTGGATCCCGTTACATACACATCCGTGTTGCTTTTGACAAAAAGTCCGTCCACAAGTCTTTCAAATTCTGGAACTTGCTGGACTTCATCAAGAAAAATATAGATTTTGTCGAGCGAATCATCCATTTTGGAACGGATAAACTTCCAGGCATCATCAAATGTTCTGAATATTCCTACATCAGGGTCTTCAAAGTTGATGGAGATAATCTGATTTTGGTTCACACCTTCCGCGAGCAATTTTTCGCGAAAGAGTCTCAAAAGGGTGGTTTTCCCGCATCGTCGTATGCCGGTAACAACTTTAATGACATCCTTGTCCCTCCAATTGGAGAGCCAATTTGTAAAAAAAGGTCTATTTATTATACTTGTCATATCAAAACTCCCAAGAGTGAAAAACTTTTTGTACATATAGTATCAAAAGTCGGGAAAATGGTCAATGAGAGTTTAGAAGTGCGGTGTATGTGCAATCAAGGACTTTCGGATGTGAAAGGTGATGATGCTGACATAAACTTTTTGTCATATTGCGTGTGTAAATGTGTCTAATAGAGTATAAGGAAAGGACGAATTGAAATGTATATGATAAAAGGAGCATTTGCTGGCGCATTGATCACGATTGACAACCTTGATCCAGATGCGGTGACGCAGTTGTACGGGCTTTTGAATACAAAAGCGTCGGAAGGCTCGAAGGTCGCCATTATGCCCGATGGGCATCCCGGCAAGGATTGTC
>JAZOTG010000101.1:0-5249 GCA_045657505.1 Kiritimatiellia bacterium
TCCGACTTCCCCAAAGAAAAAGCCCCAGAAACGACCGGGGCATTCATGAAGGTTTACTCGTCCAACTTACCCTTGTACGCAACTCGGCGGATTTTACCTACCGATGTACGCTCAAGCGGTTCACGGTAGACAACAACTTTACGAATACGCTTATAGTCGGCCAATTCCGCACTTCGCTCCTGTACGCGCTTAACGACAGTTTTCTCCATTTCTTCCCACGACGGATTTGTTCCGCCGTTCTCTGAGGCAAACCATTCCTCGTTCGGATAAACAATTGCTCCCACACGCTCGCCAGGCACACCGCCTTGAGTATAACCTATAACAATTATGTCTTTAACTGATAAATCTTTGGAGACTGTATTTTCCACTTCTTCCGGATAAATATTCTTACCCTCGCGATTTACAATCAGAGCTTTCTTTCGGCCGCGAATAGTAATAAGCCCGTCTTCATCCTTGGATGCCAAATCGCCCGTTTTAAACCATTCCCCGTCGAACGATTCAGTTGTGGCCGCATCATTATGATAGTACCCTTTCATGACAATCGGACCTTTTACCTGCAATTCTCCCACACCCTGCTCATTCTGATCCGCAAGACGGACTTGACAACCATCAATCGCATAACCGATAGTACCAATCTTGCGGCAGTCATAACTGGTAACAGAAACGACGGGCGCACATTCAGTAAGGCCATAACCTTCATAAAACGCCACATGAAGCCGGCGAAACCCCTCAAGCACATGCTTTGGACACGGCGCGCCGCCTGTTACCATAACGCGCAGCCGACCTCCGAGTTTCATCTTGACCATATGCATAACAGGCCCGCGCAAACCGATTTTAAGAAGCAGTTGGGCGACTTTAGATTTCTTAAGCCCTTCTTCTATCTTATCGTGAAGTTTCTCCGCCAAAAGCGGTACCGCCATAAGAATCGTGGGCTTGAGCTCTTTTACGTCACGGCCTACCGTACGCAGAGATTCGACAAATTTCATTTCCAGCGACATCATCAGCCCCAGCATAAAATTTGCTGTAAATGAAAACGCATGAAAGAGCGGCAGCACGATCATCAGCGAGTCTGATGTAGTGAATTTTACATTAAATGTCTTAAGCGCGCCTTCAATATCGCAAACAAAGTTGCGATGCGTCAGCATTGCCCCTTTAGGCTTTCCTGTCGTGCCGGAAGTATAAATAATCGATGCGACATCACCCGGCTTGGCGCAATTAGCGTCATACCATGCGCCGCCCCCGGACATTCTAAGCTTGTCATACGCGACAACCTGCACGTCGCCGATCTTCTGGCCGGGAGAAATAACTCCGTCAACGATTACAATAGCCTTAAGATGCTTAAGCCGCCCGGCAATCTGCATCATCATTTTAAGATGCGCGGCATCGGTCGTAACAACAACAGCCTGCGAATCATTCAATATATATTCAACCTCATCGTTATGAAGCTTTGGATCAAGCGGCGCAACCGAAATGCCCGCGCCTGCTTGAGCAAGATACGACTCCATCCAAACAGGGGAATTAGCAAGTATGATTGCAGTATTATCTTCGCGCGGCTTAAGAGCAAACATTGTACCATAGCCTTCAGAGACTTCCCGCACACCATTTAGGAATTCACTCCAATTTCGGCTCTTCCATTGCTTGTCTTCATGCCATTTAAGCGCATTCAATGTAGGATAACGTTCTGCACTGCGTTCTAAAAGTCCTCTGATTGTCATTTTATTTCTCCAAATTTTTCAACATTATATCATAGTATTAGAATAAAATGTGACACTTTTTGACAAAACATCAAAAAGTGTCACAAAGAGTTTTATTGCAATAAAATTATATTTAGATATATAAATAAGTATTTATGTATACAACAACAGAGGAATAGAGAACAAAATTATAGACAGCATGACAATAAATGTCATATTGTCTATTATGCCAATCAATTATTCCACCAAGACGGAGGTATCTGATATTCTACAAAACCAGTATCTTCATATTCCTCAACCTTCATATCGTTTCCAATTAAACGCAATGAACGCTGAAATGAAACGCCATGCGATACTGGCGAGCCCCACGCAGCATGAGCACCGCTCATAAACATCCGTTCCCATTCAGCGCCGCGCATGCGATGCCAAGTCGTTTCGATAAATCCGAAACAGCCGTTATTTACAATGAAATCAGCCATTGGCTTCATTGACTTATAATTCATCCAAGGACAGCCCGCCACAGAAAAACCGTTATCTTTGAAATGCTTTATCGTCGGCCAGTCTTTGCGAACCTCGTTCATATTACCGTATGAATACTGCCAATCGCATATAATAATATCCTTAGGAAGAATATCAATCATTTTGGCGGTCTCCTTGCTTCCTTGAGTAACAAACCCTTTCCAGCGTGGATCATTTCTGTCAAGAAGCATATCGTGCCACATCATCGCCCGTGCACCGCGTGAAGCGAGAAAATCAGCAATACCCGCTATATGTTTGCTTACTAATTCGTGCTGCGGAATTTTTACACAGTCTGGGCAACTCATATTATGCGCTTCATCGCAGCCGATATGAAAATAAGGCGGATTGCCGAAATTGTCGTGCATCTCAGCTATCATACCCCTCAGCACGCGCTGTGTTTCAGGATTGGAAAGGCACCAATTCCAACCGCCCGGTTCAAAAAGCGGTTCATATCCCGGATTTAAATCCAATGCACTGTGCTTAATTGATGACATTCGCGAGAACGAAGCATGACCGTAGCAGTTTATTTGCGGAATAAGCGTAACACCGAGATCTCTGCCAATTTTTACAAGGCGCGCAACCTCTGACTTTGTCATAGGAGCTTTTGGCCATGAACGCCAGGGATATTTTTCGCTCTTATGTGTTCCCCATGGTTCAATAATCACATAATTAAATTTAAGAAGCGCAGCAAGGCGGATCGCTCTCTCTATCTGCTGCGAACGCGTCTCAGGGAACCAACAGAGATGAATAGCCCTGAACGCGAGATGCGGCCGATCGGAAATTGAAAGCGTAGGCAAAATATAGCCTTCAGTCTTTAAGGTGCCGCGCTTGGCAATTGCAAGCTGCCTTAACGTATAACTCGCCCACCTCACTCCGGCAAGCGAATTTGCCGCTATCTTAACCCCCTTGGCATCCACGCTCGCAGCATATGCTTCGGGATTGACATGGACGGACAAACCTGTTTTGCCTTCAACAACTTTTGGTGCGAAATTTTTATACCACTGCGAAAAATGGTCTTTCAGCCACGTGCACGCGCTCGCATCGGGACATTCAAGCACAACAACGGTATTTGCGTCGAAGGGTACATATGCCGATGTGTCATAACGAAAAGTTTGATAACTGCTATCCCCGCCCCACAGCGCAATCGAATAAAAAAACGCTGCCACCGCAACAAATACCGGTTTAACAAATTTGACAGCCATTTCTACTTATCCTTTCTTAATAAATAACGACGAGTTTATATTATTCGGCAAGAAGCATATCACCGAGTGTATAGCCCCTACGGTTGCTCTCAAAAATCCTGCGGACATCAGAATGAGAAATAGAACGGCTCCACATTGAAAATTCATCAATCACACCATCAAATGTATGCTGATATCTACCTGTACCGTCCTGCCCGATGCAAACAGGAAGGTTGGAAATGATATTTAATTTGCTTGCATTTTCAGATATGTAATAGAGTGTTCCATCGGCAGCTCCCTGATAAATCCTCAAAACTCCATCGCGGCTGCGTGAGACGGCATAAAACGTCCACTGTGAAGGAATTGATTCAAACGTTCCTAAATCAACTCTTCTGCCGCCGTCAGTTTTACCGCAGTTAAACACTACGCCAGGCTTTTTTGCAGCAGGAGTCATAGCACGTGAACACAGTATCATGCCTGCATTTTTGCCCGAATGCCAATCTTTATTTGAAAAAATCGAGGGATCTCCGTTTTTGACAGGATTAGGTTTTACCCATAATGCGACTGTAAATTCGCTGTCGTTGCCGATGAAAAACTTCTCAGAACCCTTTAGGCGCACACCGCTCGTCAAATTCGTTTCAGAAGAAATATTCAAACCTCCAAAAATAAATCCGGACTTTGCGCCTGCAGCAACCTTGCCGAACTGCTCGGGAACAGCGGTATTTGCAACAGTATTCTCAATCTTGCAATTGTCGAATGGAAGATATACTTGCAGTGCGTCTTTGAGCGGGCGCGCCGATTCCTCCGCAACTTCACGGCCAAGAACCTCGCCGTCAAACGATATGCCGGAGGTATCAACGCCAAAATGTTCAAGTACAGTCGGAGCAACCGAGCAAATACTCGGAGTGCCAGGAATCCGGCCGTGCTTGACATTTTTACCCGCGACCAAAATCGGAACAGATGTAGCATGTCCGCCCTTAATCCCATGTGTTGTCAAGTACCCGCCATGATCAGAAGTAATAATAATAAGCCAATCTTCGTTTTCAAATGTGGGGCGCGAGGAAATTGAAGAAAGAAGATCGCCAATCATTTTATCGCAGGCGTTAATCGCTCTTAAATACCCCGTGGAATGCGGATAGAACCCTGTACCGCTACCGCCGAATGCGCCGTGCCCTCCCGCATCGGGAATATCAAAGAAAACAAGTGCCGCATCAATGCAATCGGGAGCGGCAAGACGCTTTGCGAGATGAGCTCCGTTTGCCATGTCACGCGCATAGGAGGCACCATATTTTGCGACATATTCTGGATAATGTTTTTTAACCGTATCGCTCCCGGAAACAAACTCAACTGAAGATGTTGGACAGAGATGACCATCTGCCGGCCATGAATAATAAAATGCCGTTTTGGCGCCTGCTTTGACCGCCGCTAATCTCGCCATCCAACTTGGCCAATTTATATAATCACCCTTTTTTATGTACACCCCGTTGTTAAAAACCTTGCTCTTTGCGGCCGTCACACCCATTGCTATAGCGGCATGATTAGGCGCGCTCGAAGAAGGCGCATCAGGAATGGTCAAGGCTGAAAACGTGTATGAGCATTTGTATTCCCGCCTCCAAGTCCCGGCAAGGAGGCTGTTTATTACCTTAAGGCGCGCAGTCTCAAGCACATCGGAACGCACTCCGTCGAGCATGATGACGAGAGCCTTGGGGACACTCCCCTTCAACGGCTTACTTGGGGACACTCCCCTTTGAGAGCCGGCAAAAACCGAGACGCCATACGCGGCGATGGCGAGCAGCAAAATTATTCTTATATTTTTCATAGCTATGTAAATAAAAAAGGTCGGTCTCCTAATGAG
>JAZOTG010000102.1:0-4294 GCA_045657505.1 Kiritimatiellia bacterium
GGATGTCGGAAGACGGAAATCGCCAAAGCGATTTTGTCTATTGACTTTTGTTCTCATAGGAGGCCCCGCGCGAGGAGCTTTCGCGTAGCGAAAGTCGCAAGAGTCCGAGCGTGTTTCCGTCTTTTCCGTGGTGAAAAAAGAACTTTTCGTTCGGGATTTGCTTGTTGATGATTTTTGGAAGCGGCACTTAAGCGTGGGGCTTGTTCTTTGGGAATGTTTTTGTTAAAATTCAACTATCACATTTATATAAATAAAATAAAAGTATGGATAACTCACAAGTGATAAAAAATAAGCGAGAACTCGAATTTGTGGTTTTTTGCGTTGAAAATGTCGCGGCGGCTCTTGGTAAGCCGTCTTGTGATGTTTATCGTGTGCTCTCTGGTGAAAATGGGATTTTACATCAGTATATCATTCCGAGTTATGATGTTCTTCATACACAGGGTAAGGATTATATAGTTAATGATATATGTGAAGTAATGGCTGAAAGAGGGGTGATGGTATGATACTTTATCATGGTGGATCTGTTGAGGTTTCGTGTCCTGATCTTTTGCATTCGCGTAAGGCTGTTGATTTTGGAGTTGGATTTTATGTGACGCCAGTTTTTGATCAGGCGAAAAAATGGAGTGAAAAACGCAAACGTCGTGTTGGCAATGCCGTTGTTTCAAGATATGAATTTGATGAGAGTTGTACTGAAAATTTGAAGATGCTATGCTTTGATTCTTATTCTGAATCATGGCTTGATTTTATTGTTCGTTGCCGCGATTTAAAGGATGATTCAAATTGGGATATTGTTGCTGGCGGAGTAGCGAACGATAAGGTTTTTGATACGATTGAAGCTTTTTTTGACGGGTTCGCATCGAAAGAGCAGACTATTGCAAAGTTGCGGATGGAAGAGCCTAATATGCAGTTTTGTTTTCGAACTGAAGCAGCATTGAAAATGTTGAGATTTATCGGGAGTGAATCAATATGATGGCGAACAAAAATCTTTTGCGAATGAAGTTCGCTCGTGTTATTGAAGGATATGCAGAGCGAAAAGGGTGTTCATTAGACGAGGCGCTTGATTGTTTTTATCGTTCTAATGTTTATGTGGAAATGCGTGATGGCATTTCGGATATGCACTGTATGAGTGATGGTTATCTTGTTGATGAACTTTCTGAAGAATATTGTTGAAATGGGTGTGGTTAGACACACCATTGTCCAGCTGTTAGACACCAACAGAATTATAGATAACAACAATTTGAAGAACAACAAATAAAACAACGATAACGAACAGTAGGATTATCGGATCGGGGATTTGTTTGTTTAGATTTTTGGATGCGAATGCCGCGCTTTTATTTTATGCGTTAAAGTGCTATAATTGGCAGTGATGATGGATGATTATAAAAATTTTGATAACTTCCAGAGAACGGAGTGTTGTAAAATGATTTCACCCCACCACTTTCACCTCACCAATGGGGACCCGCGGATTCTCTATGGTTACAAGGGGTACAAAGGAGTGAAAATGATCAAGGATGCTTTTAAATCTGCGGCGAGGATAATTGCAATCGTGGTCGTGCTGTTGCTCCTGATTGGCACGGGATGCATCAATTCACTGATGTTTCATCCTGTGAAGGGCGGATACAATGCGGCTACGAGGGGGTATGTCGACATCGGCACGAACGGCGTCAAGATCGCCGCGATCGTTCTGGGGCCTGAACGCGGCAAGAAAGCGATCATTCGCTGCCACGGTAATGCAGAGGATGCCAAGGGAACGCTTTGGGTATTGGTGGAACTCGCGAAAGCCGGATACACGGTCGCGTCAGTTGACTATCCCGGCTATGGGCTTTCCAATGGTTCGCCCGATGAAGAGGGGTGCTACAGGAATGTCCACCGGCTCTATGACTGGCTCGTCGAGACGCGCGGCTTCAATCCCGAGGACATCATCGTCGACGGCTTTTCCATTGGAACTGGCCCCGCGACCGAGCTCGCGGCGACGCGTCCTTGCGGTGGGCTAATTCTTGAGGCGCCTTTTCTCTCCGCGCCGCGCGTGGTGACGCGCGTGAGGATTCTACCGGTTGACCCGTTCCCGAACTTGAAGCGCATCGGCGCCGTTAAGTGCCGTGTGCTGATGATTCACGGAACGGGCGACAGGGTGATTCCGTATTCGCAAGGTCAGGCGCTATTCAAGCTTGCCAACGAGCCGAAGCGCTTTGTCACGGTCGAAGACGGCGACCATAACACGCTCGTCGTCGACATGGGCTTTGACAACTACTTCGAGCTAATCAAGAGTTTTGTGGATGGAGTCCCGGTCTCAATGGTGGACTCGGACAAGTAGGAATCTCTACACGATCTACGCGTTCTACACGGCTAAACAATCGGGAGCAGCAGCAATGAAAAACTCGTTTTTACCGCTTTATGTGACCAACTTCTTCGGAAGAGGGCGAGGGGACTGTCCCCACGAGTTTTCGTTTGGGTTGAGATATGAGACGTAAAACAGATTCCCCAAGAGGTTTGGCCGCAAAGAACGCAAAGAAAGGATCGACAAGATGAAAAAACTGATGGTGGTGCTTGGATGCGCGGCGCTGGTCGCGATGGTGGGGTGCGTGGATACTGACGTCGTCGAGAGAACGAATAAAGTATCTGCGTACGGAAAGTATGTCATGCGAGCCGTCAATTCAGCAGAATCCCGGGCTTTGCAGAAAACGGCTGGAAACGGAGAAATAACGCCGTGGACACTTACTCTTGAGACGGATGTAAATATCGCCGATCTGAGGGGCGCGCCGCAGAAAACGAAGTGCAGCATCGCATTGCGACACGAAAAACTTTCTGAGCCGGTGGTCGCAGAGTTCACGTTGTGTAAGAAGCCGCCCAAGCCAATGATCTACGAGGGCATGGATCTTGGGATCATGCAGTATGAATGGGAGACGGTGAATCAGCCGCTCGCCAACGGATGGAAGTTGGAGTTCATGGTTTCCGGCACTGACTACCCAGATCCACAACCTATCGCGGCAATGCTTTCCTTTGGTGCTTACATGCGCCAGAACTACGGCACGAGTGTCTTCTCAGAAGGCGGTGTCTTGATTGTTGTCGGTTGCTACGAGAAGGACAAGACATTGTTTGTTGATTTGACACGGTACACCGCGAGAAACAAGCCTCTCTCCGGACATAAGCAACTGTTCAAGCGCTTCGTGCATGGTGAGATAGAAGAGAGTTTCACGCCGTCCGACGATGAAATGAACAGCCGATGAAGCCCGTTGCGCTAAAATTTGCAATAGTATAAAACAGAAGTCGATTGAATGAATACGCTGATGATGTTTGGGCGGATCGTCGAATCATGTTGAGGAAACCATCATGCGCAGATTGACGGCAGAAGATTATGCGGTTGACGCGGTGACAGGTGCCAAGGCGCTTGTCAGCGCGTGGTTGTGCCGCCGACTGGAGGACGGAAGCGTCGTGCGGCGGCGCATTACCGAGACGGAGGCGTACTGCGGCGAGGAGGATACTGCCTGTCATGCGCACAAGGGGCGGACGGCGCGGACGGACGTTATGTACTCGCCGGGCGGCTGCGCCTACATCTACCTCTGCTACGGGATGCACGAAATGCTGAACGTCGTGACGGGGCCGGAAGGGCGTCCCGAGGCTGTGCTCATTCGCGGCGTGGAAGGTGCGGAAGGGCCGGGGCGGTTGACGAAGCTCCTCAAGATCGACCGCTCGCTCAACCGCGAAGACCTCGTTCACTCCAATCGCCTCTGGAGTGAAAGCGACGGCCCGTGCGTCAAGTTCACCTCTGCCCCGCGCATCGGCATCGCCTACGCCTCCAAGCGCGACCAAAACCGCAAGTGGCGCTTTACGATTAAGCATGAAATTTCCTCGCGCGCGGATTGACTGATGACGCGCTGGTATGGTATCATATTCGTGCTCTCCGGGATTGAACTCCGTGGCGACGGAGGTACGAACGGGAGCCTTGAAAGCCGTTGGGTTGAAACCGAAGTAGTTTCGCTTAGAACGGATCGAAAAGCCTGAAGGGTGGGCGGACGGTCCGGGAGGGGGCGTCGATGTCGGTAACCGCGGCGGCCGATTTGGAACGTGAGGAGGAGGATTCCTCCGCGGGCTTGAGCGCGACAGCGCAGCCTAAGCGTCGTCGGCATCTTGGCGAGGCATCGCCTATTCCGAAAATGCGCCGTTGGCGTATTGTACCCTGTGGCCGCCGTCCGGCCGCGCAATGCGCCGGCAACGACACGAAAGGAATAGGCAATGAGCGAAAACCAGATTGTAGTATATCACCCAAATGAGACCGTCCGGCTGGATGTGCGTC
>JAZOTG010000103.1:0-1839 GCA_045657505.1 Kiritimatiellia bacterium
CCTTAAGATCGGCGCTTCCCTTTGCGAGGACGAGCAGGTCGCTTACTGCGCCGAAATGCTTGAGGCTGCTGCAGCAAAGGGCATCAAGATCCTTCTTCCTTCCGACAATGTGATCGCCGATAAGTTCCCCGCCGAGAAGGACGCAAGCGATATTCAGATGCAGGTCGCCGACGGTGACATTCCGGACGGCTGGATGGGTCTTGATATCGGTCCAAAGTCGGTCGAGCTCTTTTCCGAGGCTGTAAAGGGCGCTAAGACTGTCGTTTGGAACGGTCCTATGGGATGTTTTGAGTTCGCTCCCCTCTCCAAGGGTACATACGGCGTGTGCGAGGCGGTCGCTACGGTCAAGGCCAACGGTGGTATTTCCATCATCGGCGGCGGCGACAGCGTAAGCGCAGTCAAGAAGAGCGGAAAGGCTCCCGAGATGAGCCACGTTTCAACCGGCGGCGGCGCGTCGCTCGAGTTCCTTGAGGGCAAGGTTCTCCCCGGTGTTGCGGCGCTTGACGAGCAATAAGGTCGATTGTTAAATTGACTGTTGACAAGTGCGTATGGTTTTTGGTATCATACGCACTTGTTGTATCTAAGCAATAGTTTTTGGCGAGATAGCTCAGTTGGTAGAGCGCAGGACTCATAAGCCTAAGGTCAAGGGTTCGATCCCCTTTCTCGCCACCATCCTCCCCTCACGACGGTTTTATTCAAGACGATGTTTGAAGGTAATATTTTCGGGAAGTTTGACCAGAAACTTCAACACGCCATCACCGATGCCGGATACAAAACCCCTACGCCAATTCAAGAGCAGGCTATATTGCCGTTGCTGCAGGGGCGCGACCTTATCGGGTGCGCGCAGACGGGCACGGGTAAGACAGCGGCGTTCATGCTTCCTATTTTGAATCGTCTTCTAAAGGTTCGGAAACCTCGCAGAGTGGGGCATCCAAGGGCGCTTGTTCTTTCGCCCACCCGTGAGCTTGCCGCGCAAACGGCTGAGAACGTTAAGTTGTATTCCAAGTACGCAAATCTGCCGTTTGCCTGTGTGTTCGGCGGAGTTTCCCAGTTCGGGCAGGTTAAAGAAATTAAAAAGGGCGCCGAAACTCTCATCGCCTGTCCGGGGCGTCTTATTGATTTGATGACGCAGGGGATCGTTTTTCTCGATCAGGTTGAATGCTTTGTGCTTGATGAGGCCGACAGAATGCTTGATATGGGCTTTTTGCCCGACATAAAGCGCATTATTTCAAAGCTTCCAAGGAACAGGCAGTCGTTGTTTTTCTCGGCCACCATGTCGCCTCAAATCAGAAAGCTCGCCTCGGAACTCGTTTCCGATCCTGTCGAGATTACTATTGCGCCCGAGGCTCCGACGGTGGAGAAGATAAGTCAAAGCGTGATGCTTGTTGAAAAGAACGAGAAAGATTCGCTGCTTGTGCATCTGCTTGAAAATCATCCCGAATGGACAAAGGTTATCGTTTTCGCCAAGATGAGACACGGTGCGGATCGCGTCAACAAAAAGCTCTTCCGCGCGAAAATTTCATCGGCGGCGATTCATTCCGATAAAACGCAGAATCAGCGTATGCGCGCTCTTGATGGCTTTAGGCGCGGGGATGTCCGTGTGCTGGTGGCTACCGATATTGCCAGCCGCGGAATCGATATACCCGAGGTTTCGTGCGTGATTAATATGGAATTGCCGCTTGAAACCGAGAGTTACGTCCACCGCATCGGTCGAACGGCGCGTGCGGGCGGTTCGGGTACTGCAATAAGTTTTGTTTCATCTTCGGAGCGCGTTCAGTTAAAGGCTGTTGAGCGTTTTATCAAGAAGACAATCCAGATTGACAGGGATCATCCTTTTCA
>JAZOTG010000104.1:0-2933 GCA_045657505.1 Kiritimatiellia bacterium
CAGACGGGTTATCAACGCCATTGAGTTTAACATTGATATCGCCGCACGGAAGATACGCCGCCTCACAATTTGGCGAGGCCATAAGCGTTCTGTCAATTAAACGCGTAGCTTCTCCTTTTTTCTTTTCTGCCACAAGTTTGCGCACTTCTGCAAGGTTTTTATACGAGTCCTTTCTTGCGTAGCAATGCGGACGCCCCGACCAGAAAGTATACTCGTTTATCTGCAGTCTCTCGTTGGCGACGCCCGAAAAAACCATTGCGCCCATTTTACCGTTTCCAATCGGCAGAGCGTCGGTCCAGTGAACGGCCGGGCTGTCATACCACATGCGCGTTTGACTGTTGTTATCGGCCGCATAAACGGCTCCCGCCGCGACAAAAAGGACCATTGACACGCTCAATCGAACAAAATTTTTCATTTAATCCCCTTTTTAATTTAATCCGTTGATAAAACCAACATTTACCAGATGTCAATTTCGGAAACTACAGCATGAGGCTTGCAGTCGGTCTGTATCATATGCGTGGCTGTAAAGCGGAAATAGCGCGCCGAAACAGGTTTGCCGAAAGTAATGCGCTGCTTTTTCGGATTGGCGGCTATATTGCCAAATTCGCCTTCGCTGACCAGCGCCCATTTTTTTCCGTCGACCGACACTTCAAACTTATAACCGTCAACTATGCCGTGCTTGCAGCCGTCAAGGCGGGGAACATAATCAAAGCCGTGCATCAACAGCTCCTTGCGGCAATCGACGGCGAAATGCTGCGGCGGCGGCTTAGGGCCGCCGGAGCCGGGATGCGTATGCCAAAACGTCCAATACAGACCGTCGATAACCTTTTCGGCGTTCTTGGTTTCAGGGCAGCTGTTTTCTATAATCTTCCAGCCGTTCTTTCTATATGTATCGACAGAAGATGCGTCTTCACCGTTTATAGGACCGCCATAGCGCAAAGCAACAGGCAAAATCTGCGGCGGAGCCAGACCGATTAACGTGACACGCACGCGGGCATTGGAAACTTCGGGAATGCGCAGTATACGGCGGTAGCCGACAGTAGTGCCTTCTGACACCAGCCTCCATCCGCTGCCATCATCAATTTCGATTGTAAAAGAGGAAACCCGCTGCCCCTGCTCAATATCCTCCTTGATGTCAACGCTATTGAATACATTTGATTTAACGGGATTGATCTCTACAACCAGGCGATTGCCATCGCGGTGCTCGACGACCTTGGCGCCCTTGGCAAAATCAACAGCATTAAAGGCGCGCACCCATTCTCCGAATTCAGCAAGCCTCTTTACATCGTCCTGACAAACAAGGCCCTCCTTGTCGGGCGCGATTCCAATATTCATAACCGCTCCGCGGCCAACGCTTTCGTAATAACTCTTTACCAGATACGCCATTGATTTCGGTTTCTCATGACTATGGAAAAACCATCCGCCGCGCAACGGGAAATCGGCCTCAGAAGGAAGCCAATAGACTTTCCCGTCTTCTCCGCGGCGCGGACACCACCATGTCTCCGGACTGAAGCCATCCTCATTGCCGCACCACGCAGAGGACCAATCGCCGCCGCCGCCAAATGCGATTGCGTTGGGGTGCTTCTCGTGCATAATGTTGAGCAAACGGTTATTTTGATAGTAATTCTTCGAGATGGACCGGCGCTCGCCTTTGCCGCCATTGGCACCGCCGTACCAGCCCGTGCCGCCGTTGGCGCCGTCAAGCCAGATTTCGCATATTTCACCGTAATTCTCGAACACCTCCATCCACTGGGCATAGAAATAGTCTATATACGCGCTTGTAGAATAGGAGGCCTGATGGCGATCCCATGGAGAAAGATACACGCCAAATTTAAGGCCTTCACGGCGGCAGGCATCTGATATTTCGCGAATGAGGTCGCGATTGGTGTTGGGCGCGGGCACCGCCGCCATAGAATACGTCTTGTTGTACTTTGACGGCCAAAGACAAAACCCATCATGATGCTTGGCGACAAAAACAATGCTGTTGGCTCCCGCCGACTTTATCGCCTGCACCCACTGCGCCGGATCGAGTTTTTCGGCGGTCATCAGCGACGGCGCCGCATTACCATAGCCCCACTCCTGTCCGGTATATACATTTAGCCCCCAATGAATGAGTGCCATTATTTCACGGCGCTGGTATTCAAGATGGCCCTTCCCCGGACGCGCGGAAAGAATTTCTTCAGATGTCAGACCGGGATTCGCCAATGCCGCGAAAGCGCAAGCGGCACCTAAAACTACAACCGACAGTTTATTCAGCATTGCTAAACTCCTTATATCAAAAATTATATTTCGTTGTAATATAGCAAAAAAGCAACTCATTGTGAATTGCAAGGAGGATTTTATTTTCAAATGCAGATATGAAATTATGCCCCGAATCCTTTTTTGCAAAACCGGCCGTTTGAGTACACCTTCGTTATATTATTATCGCCAGTGGAATCAGCTTGATTTCTCCACTGGCGATAAAATCAGCATTCTTTTATTCGCAAATGCGCAACTGCTGATCGCAGAAGACCTTGACGTAGCCGTCATCCGTCTTGGCGCGTGCGCGCTTCAAGGCGTCAACCCAAAGCCTGCGGCACCCGGACGCCTTGGGGCACTTGGGCGTCATGACAAGCTGGGTGACGGCCGCAATCTGCGTGAGCGCAACAGGATCGCCGTCATAGGAAGTTCCGATCTTCGCAAGAAGCTTGTCTGCCGCCTCGGGAGACTTGACGAACTCCTTGAGGACTTCCTTTTTCACGGACTGCCTTACAATCTTCGGATTGGCACGCTGCCACTCGTAGGCCATTTGGAATCCTTGATAGCGCCTCATTGCCGCGCCGTAATTAGCATAAGCATTCGGATTGGGATTGCCCTGCTCCGCCTTCGGCTCGAATGCGCCATACTTGACCTCGGCATAGCCGCCGAGAGAAAGAAGCGCCGCGAGCGCAAGA
>JAZOTG010000105.1:0-2538 GCA_045657505.1 Kiritimatiellia bacterium
TATACCTCCCTCAGAATGCATTGTGCAAAAGCGGCCGCGTCAATTCTGCGACCAAAGCCTTTCAAGCGCGTAATAAGCACGCGCTTCGGGAGAAAACACATGGACCACTACATCAATATAGTCTACGACAATCCAACCCGATTCGGGATCGCCCGAAGTGCGGTAGCTCTGCACGCCTTCCTGCTTCATTACAGCCTGGGTTTCGGCAATAAGAGCTTTAAGGTGCGGCGCGGCTGCTCCCGTGGCGACGACAAAGAAATCGGCGAGCTGGGACTTGCCGCGCATATCATAGACCTTGACATCTGTCCCCTTGCGATCTTCCAGACCCTGGACGATCAATTTAACCTGTTCATCTTTCATAGTGGATAGTATAGCAAATTGTGATATACTATGCGAAATCATTTCAGTCTGTGACCTGTGAAGATGTTTAAAAACTTCAAGGTGTGACACATGCTGAGTCTACAGGGAATGAAAAATGAAAAACAACACACACAGCCATGTTTTCACGTCGGAATCCGTTTCTGAAGGGCATCCCGACAAAGTAGCCGATCAAATCTCCGATGCAGTCCTCGATGCATGCCTTAAATTGGACGCCAATGCGCACGTGGCATGCGAAACGTCCGTCGGCCCCGACGTCGTAATAAATCTCGGCGAAATTACGGCTCAAAATTTCAGCTCCGTCAATGTTGAAAAAATTGCTCGCCGCGTAGTCAAAAAAATCGGCTACACCGTAGCTGGAGAAAATTTTGCCGCCGACACATTCAAACATCTTAATTTCCTTCATGGCCAGTCTCCCGATATTGCACAGGGAGTAAACCGTAAATCGAAAGCTAAACAGGGAGCAGGCGATCAGGGCATGATGTTCGGGTACGCTACGAATGAAACCAAGAGTTTCATGCCCGCGCCAATCGTATATTCGCACGAACTGTTGAAAATGTTCGCACGTCTGCGGAAATCAAACCCGAAGTATTCATGGTTGCGTCCTGATTCCAAAAGTCAGATTTCTGCCGTCTACCAAAACGGCCGTGCCGTTGCGATCGACACCGTGGTCATATCGCATCAGACGACTGCTGAGGGCGCGACGGCCGAGAATTATGCCGAAATCAAGCGTCTCGCTGAAGAATACCTTCAAAAAACAGGCCTGCTCACCGCCAAGACGAGGTTTTACATCAATCCGACCGGCAAATTTGTGGTTGGCGGGCCTTGCGGCGACTCCGGCCTTACTGGCCGCAAAATAATTGTCGATACATATGGCGGAATGGCCGCTCACGGAGGCGGAGCCTTTTCTGGAAAGGATCCGTCAAAGGTCGATCGTTCAGCCGCATACTATGCGCGCTATGCCGCGAAGAACATTGTTGCAGCCGGCCTTGCCGACCGCTGCCAAATTCAAGTCGCTTACGCAATCGGCGTGGACAGGCCCGTAAGTTTCTGCGTGAAAACGTTCAAAACAAACAAGGGTGTAACAAACGCCGACATCGAAAGAATGCTTGCAAGCGGTAAGATTTTCGATTTCAGGCCATATGCCCTCATCAAGGAACTCGGCCTTAAGACTCCCAAGGGATGGAAGTACGAAGATACCGCCGCATACGGGCACTTCGGCAATTCAAAATTCCCGTGGGAAAAACTCGACAAGGTAGCCGCCCTCAAGAAATGGGCGAAAATATAAAAAACCTGTATGTGCACTTTCCCTTCTGCAGGCGAAAGTGCACATATTGCGCTCTGTATTCCAAATGCGCCCGCCCCGTTTCGGAGCGCGATGAATATTCAAAAAGCGTTTCGCAGTCGATCAAAGCGGCTTCTTTTTTGAGCCGTTCGCTCTCGACAGTATACTTTGGAGGCGGTTCTCCGGCACTCTGCGATCTTAGCCCTGTTCTCGGCACGCTTGCGCCTTATATTTGCAGCGAAACGGAATTCACCGTTGAACTGCATCCAAACGATGTAAATGAACAATTGCTCTCATCACTTAAAGACGGCGGTGTAAATCGTATTTCAGTGGGTGTTCAGTCGCTTTGCGACGATACCTTACGGCATATGAACCGCGGCTACACTTTTGCTGATGCGCAAAAAGCGTTCGAACTTGTAAAAAAGTTTTTCGACAATGCAGGCATTGACCTGATAATTGGCTATCCGGACGTATCACGAAGAAAAGAAGAACCGCCCGACCCGCTTTCATCTATGGGACTGCGCCATTGTTCCGTATACTCTCTAATTGTAGAAGAGAAAACCCCGCTTTCGAAACTTCTCTCAAACGGCAGGATAGAATTACCATCCGATGAATCAACTCTTGATGCTGTAGCCCGGATGGCGTCACATCTCGAATCAATAGGGCTTATGCGATACGAAATATCCAATTACGCCGTACCGGGTTTTGAGTGCAGGCACAATATGGCGACTTGGAACGGAGAAGACTATGCCGGCATTGGTTACGGCGCTCATTGTCGGGCATGGTATCGTCCAGGGTAGGTTCGGTCATGGTGACCACCACTGCCCGGAAATTGTTTTCAAACTGAATGCCGCTTTCCTTCAGATTGTTCTGGC
>JAZOTG010000106.1:0-8291 GCA_045657505.1 Kiritimatiellia bacterium
CTTTGCGGATAAGCGTACTGCGAGAATGTGCCCATCTTGCGGGGAACGGGATCGGCGTTGAAGCGGAGCACCTCTTCCATCATAAGCGCATTGGCGATTCCGTGAGGAATGTGGTGGAAAGCACCGAGCTTGTGCGCCATAGAGTGCATGACACCGAGGAACGCGTTTGCGAACGCCATGCCTGCGATTGTCGCAGCGTTCGCCATCTTCTCGCGGGCGACTGGATCGGCACGCTTCTCGACAGCAGCATTGTAGGCTGCAGGGAGATATGTGAAGATCGTCTGGAGCGCGCGGATGGCCAAGCCGTCTGTATAATCGGTGGCAAGCATTGAGGCATATGCCTCGAGTGCGTGCGAAACGGCGTCAATACCGGAAGCGCTTGTAAGTCCGGGCGGCGCGTTCATCTGCATATCCGCATCGACAATCGCCATCGTGGGCATAAGCTCGTAATCGGCGAGAGGATACTTCGTGCCTGTCGTTTCATCGGTTATCACCGCAAACGGCGTCACTTCCGAACCGGTACCGGCAGATGTCGGGACGCATACGAAGGCGGCCTTTTCGCCCATCTTCGGGAAGCCGTAGACGCGCTTGCGTATATCCATAAAGCGCATGGCCATATCGATGAAGTCCGCCTCGGGGTGCTCGTAAAGAACCCACATAATCTTGGCCGCGTCCACCGCGCTCCCGCCGCCGACGGCGATGATCACGTCGGGCTTGAAACTCGACATAAGTTTGGCGCCTTCCTTTGCGCAGGCGAGCGTCGGGTCCGGAGCGACATCGGCAAAGGTTGTAAAGAGAATGCCCTGTTCGGCGAGCGACTTCTCAATCGCCTTCGTGTAGCCATTGGCGTAGAGGAACGTGTCGGTGACGATGAACGCACGCTTCTTGGACATCACCTCACTCAACTCGCGGAGCGCAAGCGAGAGACAACCCTTCTTCTGGTACACCTTCTGAGGTGCACGGAACCACAGCATATTTTCCCTTCTCATAGCCACAGTCTTGATATTGATCAAATGCTTGACGCCGACATTTTCCGAAACAGAATTGCCGCCCCAGCTGCCGCAGCCGAGCGTCAATGACGGCGCGAGGACGAAGTTGTAGATATCACCGATACCGCCTTGCGAGCTTGGCGTATTGACAAGAATGCGGCACGTCTTCATGCGCGATGCAAACTCGTCTATCTTGGCCTTCTCGTTCGTTTCGTCAAGATAGATCGAACTTGTATGGCCATACCCGCCGTCCGCAACAAGCTTTTCAGCCTTATGGAAAGCGTCTTGAATGTCGCTGGCGCGGTAGAGAGCCAAAACCGGAGAAAGCTTCTCGTGGGCAAACTCTTCGCTGAGTTCTACGCTTGTGACCTCTCCGATGAGAATCTTGGCATCGGCATCAACATCAAAACCGGCGAGTTTTGCAATCGTAACAGGCTTCTGCCCGACGATTTTTGCGTTGAGCGCGCCGTTGACAAGAATCGTCTTGCGAGTCTTGTCAAGCTCTGCAGGACTCAGGAGGTGGCAGCCCATCTTGCGGAAGAGCGACTTGACTTCGTCATAAACGCTGTCAAGAACGATAACGCTCTGCTCAGACGCGCAAATCATGCCGTTGTCAAAAGTCTTCGAATGGATAATCGAACTTACGGCCAGTGTCAGGTCTGCCGTCGTATCAATGATGGCCGGAGTATTTCCCGCGCCTACGCCAAGAGCCGGCGTTCCTGAGCTGTATGCAGCCTTAACCATTCCGGGACCGCCCGTAGCGAGAATGAGGTCGGCCTCTTTCATAAGAAGGTTCGTCTTGGGGAGCGAAGGAGCCTCAACCCAACCGATAATACCCTCGGGGGCGCCCGCCTCCACTGCAGCGTCAAGCACGATTTTGGCTGCGGCAATGGTAGCGTTCTTTGCACGGGGATGGGGACTGATAACAACACCGTTACGTGTTTTAAGCGAAATGAGAGTCTTGAAAATCGCTGTAGATGTAGGGTTGGTCGTCGGGATGACGGCGCCGATGACACCGACCGGCTCGGCAATCTTCTCAATGCCGGCCGCCTCATCGCGCTCGATCACGCCGCAGGTCTTTGTTGACTTAAATGCATTGTAGATGTATTCGGCCGCATAGTGATTCTTGATGATTTTATCTTCAACCACACCCATACCCGTCTCTTCAACCGCCATCTTGGCCAGTGGAATGCGGGCTCGATTGGCTGCGAGGGCTGCCGCTTTGAAAATTGCGTCAACCTTCTCTTGTGAATACGACGCGAAGATTTGCTGCGCTGCTCTGACGCGCGCAATTGTTTCATGAAGCTCCGCCAAGCCGTCATCAATAACGGGAGCGGTATTGTTTGCGCTTTCCATCTTTATATTTTCCTTAGTTCGTCTTCTGCCCGAAACCCCTTTTCGAGCGATTTCCGTATAGTATAGCACTTTTTATATCGGTATACAAGTACCGATATAAAAATAACAATAAAAAACTATCTAATGCCGGTTGTGATACCGCCTAACTCCCCTGTTTTTATAGGGACACTCCCCGATTTTCAAGGGAGTGTCCCTATAAAAACAGGGGAGTGTCCCCACGAAAACACGAATTATTTTGGTATAATTGAACATGAAAAGCAATTTATGAACAAGCCTTATTCAATAATACCAACCGTATTTGTTGAAAGGCTCAAAACGAAAATATAACGGCAAAGGAGAATAAAAATGAACGCAAAAATCGCAATCCCTTTTGACAACGGCAATATAAATCCTCATTTTGGAAAGTCTACGCAATTCAAAATATACACAATTTCAGAAGGCAATGTAACATCCTCCGAGATTGCGGCACCCGAGGCGACGGGGCACGATGCAATCGGTCTATGGATGGTGATGAACTCAATCAACGCTGTAATTTGCGCCAACATAGGCCCAGGCTCGCTCGGCGCGCTTGCCGCCGCCGGCATCCACGCTCTCGCCGGCGTTGAAGGCTCTGCCGATGCGGCAATCGAAAAATTCATTTCAGGCGAACTTACCGCAACCACAGAGCCCACCTGCGGCGGCCACAGTCATTCAGGATGCTGTTCGTCAAAATGCGGAGGCGGATGCCACGGCTGCTGCCACTAATTCAGCGGCGCGCTCTTCAAATCCACGCCAAGCCCAAAAAGCGCAAAATCGCCTTTTAACGGGTCGTCCGGAAAAACTTCCTTGAGCTTTTGCGTCAAATTGACGGCACACCGCATCGAGGAAGTTTTTGTTTTTATAAGCCCGAGCCTTTGCGACTGGCAAAGGACATGCGTATCAAGCGGCATTGCAAGCGATGTTTTGTCGACGAAATCAGCCCACAGGCCAAGGTCAACGGCAGAAGAGTCTCTTACCATCCAGCGCATAAACATGCAAAGCCTCTTGCACGACGAAAGCGCGTTGCAAGGAACAGCCTTGCAACCTCCGACATCGGCAAAGGCCCTGCATATTTCAGATACTGCACACACTCCCGAACGCTCCGCCCTTTTGCAAACCAATTCCCCGAGCGAACCGTGACGCATAAGAATTGAGCGAAAGGCATCAAAAAACATGCGCATATCGGACATTGTGAAAAATCTGTAAAATGGAGCCTTGTCATCGGCGGCAAACCTGCTGCGATACTCTCCCGAGCGCACCCACAAGTCAACATCGCCTGATGCGCAATCGACTATTTCGGCAATTTTCGGCAAAAACTGCTTGCGGGCGCCGAAACTTAATGCCGCGGCCGCAAACGCAGTCGCCTCGCGATTGAAACCGCCCGAAACATTATGCATAAACTGCGAAGGATCCCCATGAAGAAATTCCTTCGTCTCGTATTTTTCGGCCAATTTTCTCAGCAGTTCTTTTAACTCGAGATTTAAAGGCATTGGCCTATGAGAATTTGCGGGTGCGCCTCTGTAATGCGGAGTTTCAATTTTTCTCCAAGCGCCGGAATACGGTCGCATTGCAGCGGCTTATCCCATACAACAATCCTGTTGCCGCTGTCACGCCCCGAGAATCTGTCGGCCTTGCGTTTTGACGGACCTTCAAACAAAACTTCCCGCACCGTTCCTATCAGCCTGTCGTTTCTGCGCTGCCCGCGATTTTCCTGGTCGGCCAAAAGCACCTGATCGCGACGCTCCTTCTCCGCAGTGGGGACATCGTCGCACAGTGCCGCGCTGCGCGTGCCAGGACGAGGAGAGTATTTGAAAATAAAAGCGTTGTCAAAACCGGCCTCTTCCATCAGCGAGCGCGTCTGCTCAAAATCGGCCCCGGTTTCGCCTGGATAGCCGACGATTACATCGGTTGTGACAGCAAACTCAGGATCAAACGAACGAAGTTTATCCACCGCAGCAAGATATTCCGCTCTTGTATATCTGCGTCCCATCTCAGCAAGAACGCGGTCACTGCCGGACTGCACTGGCAAATGAAGATGACGGCAGACCTTTGGGCAGTCCTTGTACACTTGAATCAACGCATCCGTACAACCCTTTGGGTGCGCGCTCGTAAAGCGGATACGCTCAAGACCGTCAATATCATTAAGCGCCCTTAAAAGGCGGACAAACGGCTCTTGAGCATCATTGTCATCCCACGCCTTGTTTCTGATGCCGTAGCGCAAAACGCTTTGCCCCAGAAGACAAACCTCTTTTACACCGCGTTTCGCAAGGGCCTGCACCTCCGCGATAATTTCGTTTGCGGGGCGGGAATATTCGTGACCGCGCACATCTGGAACAATGCAATAGCTGCAACGATTATCGCACCCGAGCAGTACAGTTACAAAAGACTGCCACGAATTTTCGGTATGGGCGTCCATACCCGAGGGAACAATATCCTCACCCGTTTCAAGAACAGGATAAGCACCGTCGGCAACGATTTTGGGAATAAGACCGAATGCGCGCGGACCTACGGCAAAATGCAATTTGGGAAGGCGCTTGAATATATCATCTCCCATGCGCTTGACGGCGCACCCCATCATACCAGTAATCTTACCGGCCGCGATGAGATTGCCGGACTTGCCGACAGCCTTCTCCTCCGCTTTCTGCCTGACAGTGCAACTGTTGACTATTACCAATTCAGCTTCGGCCTCATCGGCTGCTTTTTCATGGCCGGCGGCGAGCATAAGAGCTTCAACGGCCTCTGAATCACGGACATTCATCTGACATCCGTATGTATGAATCAAAAATTTCATTTGGATTTCTTTTTTCTCAAGACAACCAACGTTTCAAAGCGAGCCGTGCGAGGGAACATGTTAAACCACTCAACGTCCTCAACTTCATATGTATGCGACAATATGCGCAAATCACGCATCAATGTCGCCGGATCGCAACTCACGTAAAATATGCGTGGCGACAACGAACGTGCAAGAGTGTCGGCCACCTTACGCTCAAGCCCGCCGCGCGGAGGGTCGACAACGATTGTAGTATCGGCGCTTGCCGAAAAACGGTGCAATTCCTTTGCCGCCTGCCCTGAGAAAAAGCTGGCGGATTCGACGCTGTTCGCCTTTGCGTTGATTTTCGCAAACTCTACCGCCCTTCGCCCCGATTCGATGCCGACAAGCTTCTGCGGCGACATGCAAATACCGAAAACGCCTACGCCGCAATACAGATCAACAACTTCAGCGGTCGGGGCAAGGTTAAACCGCGAAACGACCGACTTCACCAACGCCTCGCCCACCTTGCCGTTTATCTGATAAAAACCGTCGGCAGGAACATCAAAACGCCGGCCGCACGTCGACTCCTTGAGAATGACGTCGTTTGGAGCGTCGCCGATCCACCACGCTATGCCGGATCTTGCAGCATAACGTACGGTAACGGTTTCCTTACGCTCAATATGCTTGCGCACGGACACGGGGCCGGTTGTAAGAAGACGGAAAACGCTTTCGCGTATTTCAGGAAGACTTGCGTTTATTTCGGGACACGCAAGCGTATCGCTCGGCATGTCGACAATTTCGTGCGAAGGCTCTTTGAGATAGCCCATCACAGGGGTTTTCCCGCGCATTGCAAAACGATAAACGACCTTGTTGCGGTAGTTAAGCATCGAAGAGTCGTCTACCGGCGCAGACGGCAGCGTTTTCACTGCGCAAGGGATGGTTATTCTCGCGCGGTCGAAGAAATCCTGCAGTTGAAGAGCCTTCTCCCCGCACTCGCCCTTGTACGACAAATTCCAGAAAACGGCGCCGGGAACAGGCACCTCTCCGTTTCCGGTTCGATTGGGAGAGCTCTCCTCAATCTCAATTAAGCGCGCTTTGACAAAATTCTTTTTTTCAGCAATTATTTCAGCCTTGACTTGTTCGCCGGCAAAGGTGCCCGGGACAAAAACCACGCGTCCGTCACCGAGGCGGCCCATCCCGTCACCGCCATACACCGTTTTGAGAATTTTTATCGATGATACCATAAATCAACTATCCTATATCGCTTGGCATAGCCCATGAACCGCGCGGCGAAAGCCCAACCGAACCTACAGACGGACCGTCGGGCATGCAGCTGCGTTTGAACTGCTGTGAATTAAACCGCTTGAAGAACACCTCGAGCCATTTGCCGATTTCATCTTCTTGGTACTTGCCCGCGAAGGCTTTCTGCGCCAGCAAAAGAATCTTTTCCCTACCGGCGCCGCGCCTCATAAAGTGGTAAATGAAGAAATCGTGCAGTTCGTACGGCCCGACTTTATCCTCGGTTTTCTGGGCTATCGTTCCGTCGCTCGCCGTGGGAAGCAATTCTGGAGAAACGGGGGTTTGCGCAATGTCAAGCAAGGCTTCGCGGGCCTCTGCGTTTTCATGCGCATAGCGGCTTACGATTGCACGAACAAGCGTTTTTGGAACCGACGCATTAACACCGTACATGCTCATGTGATCGCCGTTGTACGTGCACCACCCCAGCGCCAGCTCGGACAAGTCGCCTGTTCCGACAAGCAGAGCCCCGTGCTTATTGGCCAAATCCATGAGAATAAACGTGCGGGCGCGCGCTTGGGCATTTTCGTACGTGATATCCGTAACGCTTTCGTCATGACCTATGTCGGCGAAGTGCTGACGAACCGACGGCGTGATGCCAACAGTCTTAAGCGACACGCCCATGGCGTGCGAAAGCTTTTCAGCATTGCCGCGAGTCCTGATAGTAGTTCCGAACCCCGGCATCGTAACGGCGATTATGCCGGACGCATCGAGCCCCAACCGTTTGAACGCCTCGACGCACACTATCATGGCGAGCGCAGAATCAAGGCCGCCTGAAATGCCGAGTACAACTTTCTTTGCACGGACGGCGGCAAGCCGGGAAGCGAGAGCCGACGACTGAATTGAAAGAACCTCGGCGACGCATTCATCAAGCAAATCCGGATCGGCTGGAACAAATGGCGAAGGATCGACTTTTCGCATAAGTGATTCACCGCCGAGAACAAATTTTTCAGACAACTGTATGCGCCGCGCGGGTGATGGCGGCGGATTTCTGAAAACAGGATTTTTTGAACGTTCAAACTCTATGAAACCCACATCAATATCGCTGCATACGATCTGACTGGAACGAGAAAACTTTTCGCCGCTCTCAAGGAGTGTGCCGCACTCCGCGACGGCAGACGCGCCGGAGAACGCAAAGTCGGTAGATGACTCGCCTGCACCCGCACTGGCTAACACGTAACCTGAAACCAGCCCGCGGGAACGGCTTGAAACGTCTGACATCCTTCGCCGCGCAAGGCCTACGGTTTCGGGCGACGCATCAAGGTGCAGTATTATATTTGCACCGCAATACGCCATATTTACGGCAGGAGAAAGATACGAACCGCCCTCGGCGCCGATTTCAACGGCATAAGCGGCGCGCGCAGAATTAAAAACAAGATCCCGGCCGAACGGAACGCGGGCGAATTCAAAATCTATTTCCGCGGCATCAGCAGGCAATTTGTCGGCGAACCAGCGGGCATCGCCCGAAGGCGAAAGAATTGATTTGGGGACGATACCCTTTACCGCGCCGCCCTCAACGACCGCCGCACAATTGTATATGAACCCGAAAACGCTCAGCGGCAAGCCGACCACGGCGGTCACACCGGGAGAGTGCGCTGTAGAAGACGCAAATTCGGCAAGAGCTTTCCGTGCTGCATCAAGAAGCTCTGACGTAAAAAAAAGATCGCCGCAGGTTGCGCCTGTAATGCTCAATTCCGGAAACACAACCGCGTCGGCGCCCATTTCTGCCGCCTGCGAAAAAAGATTTTCAATCGCGGCAAGGTTGTCGCTGACTTTTGTCGGCCTCGTAAATGGAACGGCCGCCGCTACTCTAACGATGTCTTTCATCCGCGGTATTATATCAAAGATTGAGGATTTCCGGTTTATTTGATAAGTCATGC
>JAZOTG010000107.1:0-3386 GCA_045657505.1 Kiritimatiellia bacterium
GAATCGAATTCTTTTGAAGAGTTTTGATACTTAAACCAGTCCTTACTGTTCCATTCGCCGTTCGCCCTTTCTCGCATTCGCGGGCGATATGTATGCATATCGAGATACTTTCCGACGTAAGTGCGAGCATCACTATGCGTCCATCCGTGATGATAGGCGTAATAATAAGCGGAATGTTGATATTTCTTAGCCATATAGATACATTTTGAAATCGACACGCTTCTGCATTATTTCTTGTTAATATGCACAGTTTTATTTTAGAAGTATTTTTTTAACTTTTACCCTTTTAGAAATGAGATTTTTTAAGAGACGAGGATATTATATCACAAAATGAGAATTTTATGCGAAAAATTCTTTAAGGAGGAAAAAATAAAGAAATGAGAAAATGAGAGTGCGATTTTATTTCGTTGATGGAGAGATAATTTTCATAATTGAAAATCAACCAACGAAATAAAATCGCACCTAAAAAATGGCAGAAAGAAAAAAAGATATACTTTATTCTACAATGTCAAAATTCTACAGTGTCAGATTTTAGAATTCGCAAAAGAAACACCGGGGCGCTGCTCCATGCATGGCAGAGACTTTTTGCGTAGGGACGGTCATAAAACGCCAAATGTTCTTCGCCCTTCTCGGCAGGATTGAAGCCTTCCCAAAATGTCGTTGCGCCTAAATCAAGCATTCCGCCCCAAATCTTTTCGACAACTTTTTGCGCCTCAGCCTTTTGCCCGCATTTAATATGCGCCATTACTTCATAAGCTGAAACATACGGCGTTCCGACAGACGGCAGTTTATCATCCGTCAACGACTTCGCGATTCTCTTAAGACGCGCTCCATCGACTAAACCGAAATGAACGGCGTAAATATTCGCGTGGCGCGAAAATTGAAACGCGTCCTTGCTTGGCGATAAACCCCAACGGAAAAGCCCTCGCCCCTCATCCCACGACTTGGCGAGAAGAGCGGCTTTCAAACGCTCGGCCCTCGCGCTCCAGCGAACCGCGTCGGCAGCAGCCCCTTTAAGTTCAGCAAGTTTAACGCCTGAACATAGCGCCCCGTAATAAATCGCATTAAGCGCCGTCGGCGAGTGCGCATCCTCCGTCCAATCTATAAAGAGCCATGACGCGTCTTCTCCTGTTAAAAGCCCATCAGGATTTTCACGGACGGCGAACGACTCCAACCGGCCAGCAATCCGCGAATACTCATCATTTAAAAATGAATTGTCATTAAAATGCTTCTGATATAAATCATGCGAAATAACCCACCAAAGCGAATAGTCCACAATACCGTTAATATCGCCTGCCTTCCAACCTGCGGAATCAAGAACGCGCAACGTCCGCTTGACGATATCAGCATCGCGGAACGAATACGCGTTAGCCAAAAGAGAAATCGAAAGATCTCCTGCCCACGGCAAACGATCGCGCTTAACTCCATCAACCAAAAACTCGCGCATGCACAATCTCAATGTCCGAAGAGCAACATCGTACATCCTCTTTTCTCTATCATTGCCGCCCTTGAAGCCAACTTTATCCGAAACGTCGGCAATCTCTTCCGTAAAAGAAATTTTTGATGGTTCAACACCTCCAAAACGAAAATAGCGCAAAGCAAGCGGCAGCGGAGTTCGCCACACTCCTGGACGCACTTCTATCATTTCGGTTGTCTGCTCAAAATATTGAGGATTGTCATTCAAGGCTTCAGCCTTTGACTCGCCGACGAAAAGCTTAGGGCGTGTAACTGCAGCTACTTCAATATACCCGACAGAAACCATCCCGACATCCCATAATCCGTCCGTCTTGCGCACATCAAGAGCGCGGCGAACGTACTTTTGAACTCTCCGCGCGACAACAGAATCTGGAACTTCAAGAAACTTTCCCGGATAGCCGACCTTCAACTTAAGATGCTTTACATCTAAACGCATATCGCGCAAAACCGCAGCCTCATTTGTCACTCCAAAGGAGTAACTTGAGCCAATAATGAGACCTGCTAATAATAAGCCTCTAAACAACTGAAACCGAAATTCCATACTTTACAAATATTAACATCCGAGAGGAGGAGAAGGATCAGGAGATAAGAAGAACCTCAGTGAGCGGAAGCCTGCGAAACGACTTCTCGCAGGCGACTGTCGTCTTGTTGTCGGCAAGGTATCCACCATGTATGAGACGATCGACGAATCCTGGACGCGCCCTTTCCAGGTTCGGCAACGCCAGCACGTCCCGCGCGTGGTCGCTCACAGCAAAGCCCTTCGCTACTGAAATCTTTCTCAAAAGCAGCAAGGCGTCCGCCTTCGAAACTCCGTAACTCGCCTGGAGGGCATAGTAGGCTTCGGATAGCGTCGTGTCGGATATCTCGAAGACGCACCCCTCAAGAACTCGCTTGTAGGCAGTCTCAATAACCTTCAGAGAAAGCGGCTTGGGATGATTGGTGAGAATCCGCATCAGAAAGGAGGTGTCGCATCCGTACGTCATTCACCAGCTCCTCTTCTGAACGCAACTATGTCGTCGCGCATCTTTTCCGCGTCAAGAGGATCGTCGGGAAACCTTGTTATGAACGGCTCGGCAATTCCGGCCCATTCCGGCATCTCGGAAGTCGCCGTCTTGCGGCGTCGAGGCGCTGAAACCGGGACATGCCATTCGTCCGCGTTGTAGGCCACGATGAATGCAAGGACGGCATTTCGCATCTTCTCGCCGTTTTGCGCCGTCTTGACCTTGAACTCGCGGTACACGCTGTCAGGAATGTCAAGTGTTGTCTTCATGGAAACATTATATACTTTTTTATGGTTTTATGTCAACCATCCATCGGCTATTTCTGCCCTGCTTCGCTGCGCCGCGAATCACATCAATTCCTTGCCGCAGGAGAAAGCGGGGGCGACGGACGCGCCCATGAGACGGTAGACGTGCTGGCAGGTGTCAAAGCAGATGGGCTTCATCTTCCCCGCGTCCGGCTTGCCATCCGTCATGGCGGACTCTTCGACGGCGCAGTTTACAATCTTGCCCACCACATTGCAATTCTCCTCGTTCATCGAAACGAGTCTGCACTCGAGGACAAGCGGCAGCTCATTGACGACCGGCGCATCGACGAACTCGCTCTTCGTGACGGTAAGGCCGCTCTTCGCAACCTTGTCCGGCGTCTTGTTGCCGCTCGCAATGCCGAGGTAGTCGCAGGCCTTGACCGTGTCGGCTGTTCCGAACGCGACCGTGAACGCCTTTCGCGCGGCGATGTTCGCCCAGGTCTTGTGCGACGTGTCGATGCAGATGGTTATCTCGTCCTCAAGCGTGATGCCGCCCCACGCCGCGTTCATCACGTCGGGCGTGCCGTCCGCGCCGTAGGTGCCGATCATCAGCACCGGCATCGGGAACATCCAGTTCTTTGCTCCTAGGTTCTTCTTCATTTGC
>JAZOTG010000108.1:0-3719 GCA_045657505.1 Kiritimatiellia bacterium
GCCGGAACTTGACGACACTAAGACGGTTGGCGAGGTTGTAGAAGAGGCTGTCGCGCCCATCAAGGCAAAACTCGACAGATACGAGGAGCTTTGCTGCAATCTTGACGATCCAAAGGCTGAGGCCGAGATGGCGCGCCTGCAGGACGAGATTGATGCGCACGACTACTGGAATGTCGACTCTCACGTGGAAAGGGCGATGGCTTCTATGCACTGCCCGCCCGCCGACCAGCAGGTCAAAGTGCTCTCGGGCGGAGAGCGCCGCCGTGTTGCCATATGCAGGCTTTTGCTTACCGAGCCTGACGTGCTCCTGCTCGACGAACCGACCAACCACCTTGATGCTGAAACGGTACAATGGCTTGAAGAATATCTCAAGCCGTTCAAGGGTACGCTTATTGTAGTAACCCACGACCGCTATTTCCTTTCTGAGGTTACCGACTGGATTCTTGAACTTGATCACGGTGTATGCTATCCGTACAAGGGCAATTACGAGGAATGGCTTAAGCAGAAGGAGGCCATGCTCGCTCGCGAGGCAAAGGCCGAGAAGTCCAGGCAGAAGCTTATCGAAAATGAACTTAAGTGGATTCAGACCAATCCTTCGGGGCGTCATTCCAAGAGTCAGGCGCGCGTCAAGCGTTACGAGGAACTCCAGAAGCAGGAGGTTTCGACCCGCGAGGACGATCTTGTTATTCGCATTCCGCCGGGTCCAAGGCTTGGCAATCTTGTCGTAAGGGCAGAGCATGTTAAGATGGCCTTCGGAGACAAGGTGCTCTATAATGATTTGAATTTCGATCTTCCGCGCGGCGGAATTGTTGGCGTAATCGGAGCGAACGGCGCCGGCAAGACGACGCTCTTCAAATTGATCACCGGGCAGCTTTCTCCTGTTGAAGGCACTTTTTCCGTAGGAGAGACGGTTAAACTCAGTTATGTCGACCAGTCCAGAAGTGAGCTGCAGGCCGAGCAGACTGTGTACGAGGCGATTACGGGCGGAGGTGAGTTTGTGCGTCTTGCCGGTACGGCCATGATGAACGGCAGAGCGTATTGCAGCCGCTTTAATTTCCGCGGCGCAGAGCAGCAGAAGAAAGTCGGCGTACTTTCAGGCGGCGAACGCAACCGCGTGCATTTGGCAAAACTTCTTACTTCGGGCGGCAATTTGCTGCTTCTTGACGAGCCGACCAACGATCTCGATGTTGCCACATTGCGTTCGCTCGAGGAAGGCCTTCAGGAGTTTGGCGGGTGCGTTATGGTGGTCTCGCACGACCGCTGGTTCCTCGACCGCATTGCTACGCATATCCTTGCATTTGAAGGAGATGGCAGGACAACATGGTTTGAGGGCGGCTTCTCCGACTATCACGAGGCTTTGGCAAAGCGTAGAAAATGAAAAAGCCAGAGATACTTTCGCCGGCAGGCGATTTCATTTCGCTTCAGGCGGCAATTGATGCAGGTGCCGACGCCGTTTATTTTGGGCTTGGCTCGCTTAATATGCGCGCAAGAAGTACGGTCAACTTCAAGGAAGACGATCTTCCCGAGATTGCGTCAAGGTGCCGCGGCAAGGTAAAGGCGTATCTTGCTCTCAATGCCATAATTTTCGAAGACGAGCTTGACGAGATAGACCGTATAATCGCCGCGGCAAAACCGTACGTCGATGCTTTCATAGTGGCGGACTGGGGCGTTATTGCGCTCTGCAAAAAACATGGTGTCGAGTTCCATGTGTCAACGCAGATGTCGACATCAAACTCGGCGGCGGTTGAATTTCTTGCTTCGCAGGGGGCTTCAAGAGTGGTGCTTGCTCGCGAGTGCACGCTTGAAGAGGTTGAACGCATATCGTCTAAGGCGAAAATCGAGATCGAATGCTTCGTCCATGGGGCACAATGCGTGGCCGAGTCGGGGCGCTGCCTTATGAGTCACGAGATATTTGGCAAGTCTGCATGCCGCGGCGAATGTCATCAGCCGTGCCGCCGCAAATTCAAAATACAGGCGATCGACTTTTACGAGGACGAAACGGGAAGTCCCATTCACGAGGGAATTGCACGTTTCGAAATTGAACCGCATACAGTGCTTTCGGCAAAAGATCTCTGTTCGATAGCTTTTGTCGATAAGCTTGTCGACGCCGGCATATCATGTTTTAAAATCGAGGGGAGGGCGCGTAATGCCAATTACGTGCGCACGGCAACATTGGCTTACCGCCGTGCGGTAGATGCAGTAGCCGACGGCACGTTCAACGATGAACTTGTCGCCGAGTTGACAGCCGACGTCAAAAAAGTTTTTCACCGCGAATTTTCAACCGGGCTTTTCTACGGCCGTCCGGGCAAGGATCAGTTCACCTCCTTCGAGGATTCGCTGGCTACTACCGTTAAACGCCATGTGGGAGTTGTCGTTGACTATTTCACGAAGTCCGGTATTGCTCAAATAAAAATACAGGATCATTCGATAAAGCCGGGCGACGAGTTGCAGATCCACGGCCCTACCACCGGTGTGTTGGAATTCAAGGCTGGTGAGCTTCATCGCGATGATGAGCGCCCGCAGGAGGCGCTTAGGGGGACATGGGTCACTCTCAAAACGCCGCGTTGCCGTATAGGCGACAAGGTTTTTTATGTCGAGCAAAGAACGTTTAAATGAGGCATCTTTATGGAATTAATCGCCAGCTTTCAGGTTGATCACACAAAAATTGTGCCAGGCATCTATGTTTCGCGTACTGACGAGATAGGAGGCGAAACTGCAACTACATTTGATATTCGCATGAAGCGTCCCAATGTGGAGCCTGCCATCCATCCAAATGCGCTGCATACAATCGAGCATATCGTGGCGACTTATTTGCGCAACGACGCGCAGTGGAAAGACCGCATAGTATACTTTGGACCAATGGGATGCCTTACGGGTAATTATCTTATTGTAAAAGGTTCGCCGAGGCCTCAGGATATTTATCCGCTCGTTATAGCGGCGTTTGAGCATTTGCGCGACTACAAAGGGGATGTTCCAGGTGCAACGGCCGTAAACTGTGGCAATTATCTTCTTCACGATCTCGAAATTGCCAAATGGGAGGCGGCGCGTTTTGTCGAGATATTGCGCAGCAGGCCGTCGTTTGAATATCCGAAAGCCGAGCGGCTTACGACTGGTGACGGGGCTGTCTTTTACGATTCGTGATATTTTTAACAAGCAAAAAAAAGAGGGTCGCGTTTTGCGATCCTCTTTTTTTGACTGTCAGCGAATGCTTTAGCAGACGCCTTGTGCAACCATTGCGTCGGCCACCTTGGTGAAGCCTGCAATGTTTGCTCCCATTACATAATTGCCCTTGTCGCCGTATTTTGCAGATGCCTCATAAGCATTGTCGTGAATTGACTTCATGATCTGCTTGAGTTTCGCATCTACCTCGTCGCGCGTCCAGCTGATGCGCCCGGAGTTCTGCGACATTTCAAGACCCGAAGTCGCGACGCCGCCGGCGTTGGAAGCCTTGCCGGGAGAGTACATGATTTTGGCCTTGACGAAAGATGCAATCGCCTCGGGGGTCGAGGGCATGTTTGCCCCTTCACCGACAAGCGTGCAGCCATGCTTGAGCAGGTAGGCGGCATCCTTGTCGTTAAGTTCGTTCTGCCTTGCGCAGGGGAAGGCGGCGTCGATTTTGTCTGCAATCTGCCAGCTGTTGGCTTTGGCAAAGAACTTGACAGACTTGTTCTTCTTTGCAAAATCGGCAAGCTCACCGCGCTTGACGTTTTTGAGGATCA
>JAZOTG010000109.1:0-2016 GCA_045657505.1 Kiritimatiellia bacterium
CACGGCGCGGGGCTCGCTGTCGTTATGCCAGCCTGGATGCGCTATGTCGTAGACGCTGATCCGTCGCGCTTTGTTGCGTTCGGGCGTGATGTCTTCGGTATTGCTCTCGCTGACTCTTCTAAGGGCATTATGGGCGAAGAAGTCGCAAAGGCCTTTTCGTGCGGGAAAGAGATATAATGACATGAAAATATATTTGATGATTATTATGACGGCGGGCGTCCTTACGGCTGCGGCCGCGCCGAAGAATAAAAACGCGGAGAAGCCGGTTAAATGGAAACTGGAGTTTACCGAGAATTTTAGCAGTTCTCGTCTTGATGAGAAAGTTTGGACCCGTATCGATAAGGGGACTGTGGACTGGAACAGAAACATGTCGCTACGTAAAGACCTTGTCGAGGTTAAGAACGGTCTTTTGATTCTTCATGGCGTTAAAAACGATGATTTGAAGGCGGATCCAAGAAGGGTTCTGACTGGAGGCGTCAAGACTCAGGGGAAGGTTTCTTTTCTTTACGGCAAAATTGAAATCCGATGCCGTTTTGAAAATCAAAAGGGAGCCTGGCCTGCGGTATGGATGATGCCTGAGAATCCGAAGAAGGGCTGGCCGGACTGCGGTGAGATCGATATTATCGAGCGGTTGAATTCCGATGATTTTGTCTATCAGACCGTCCATTCGGGCTGGACCGCCAAAAATCCGAATAATCCGCCTAAAGGCGGTAAGGGTATGATTAATCCTACAGGCTGGAATGTTTACGCTCTTGAATGGACGAGCGAAAAAATAGTGTGGAAAGTTAACGGTGTCGAGACTCATTCATACGCGAGAGTCGGCGATGATCCCGCGCGCTATCCGTGGACGGAGCCTTTTTATCTTATGATTGATATGCAGTTGGGCGGCAACTGGGTCGGCGATGTCGATGAGTCGACATTGCCGTGTAAGATGTATGTCGATTGGGTCAAGTACTATGGCGCATTTCAGGACGGAAAGAAGATTTCAAAGAAGGGGAACCTCCAGAAAAGAAAGAAAGGTGCGCTTTAATATTGGAGCCTTATCTGGTATAATTGAAATTATGAAAAAAGGGATAATATCAATTCTTTTGCTTATCGTCATTACGTTGACCGTTCGCGCCGATTATAAGGTTTTTGAGAAGGTTGATCCGGCTTCAATCTGGAATCGCGACGAACTCTATAAAACGCCCAAAACGTGGAAGTATGAAGGTTTTCTTAAGTCTGACGTGAAGTCGATATGGATAGAGGGCGAGCCGTATAAAGGTAAACCGACGCGCTCCTTCGCTTTTTATGGGATACCATCTCACGCATCGAAAAACAATAAGGTTCCCGCGATGGTTCTCATACATGGCGGGCTTGGAACTGCGTATGATAACTGGGTTCGCCTTTGGGTTAAGCGAGGATACGCCGCAATTTGTGTGGATACGTGCGGCTCGATTCCGATCCGTGATATGAAGGGACAGTGGATGTCTCATCCTGACGGCGGGCCGCGCGGTTGGGGACGTCCGGATATGGTTGATGAGCCTATTAAAGATCAGTGGCCTTATCACGCTGTCGCGGCAGTTATGCGAAGCCATTCGTTTATTCGATCTCTTGAATGTGTAGACGAGTCCAAGATCGGCGTAACCGGAGTATCGTGGGGCGGCTTTTTAACCTGCGTCGCGGCGGCGGCTGATGAACGTTTCGCGTTTGCGGCGAGCGTTTACGGATGCGGCTTCAATTACGAAGAGGGCGGTCTTCTCTGGTCGAAGGAGGGAGGCGAAAAATGGTCTAAAATGTGGGACGCGTCGGTGTTTCTTCCTTATGCGAAAATTCCTTTTCTCTGGCTCGACGGGACGAACGATTTCGCTTTTTCGTTGGATCGTCAATGGTAACTAAACTATTATTCCGTTTGTGAGCGCTGCGAACGAATGGAATCCAAAAAGGTAAAATATGAAAAATTCATTCTCCAGACGTGATTTTGTAAAAGGTTTTTCCGCGATAGGAGGCCTTATCGCCGTTTCTGAACTGACGGGG
>JAZOTG010000110.1:0-6729 GCA_045657505.1 Kiritimatiellia bacterium
CCTCATACCCGCGGATGCCGACCGAGCGCCCTTCGATTGCACGCTCAAGTTCTTCGCGGCGGCGCTCGGCGCTGTCGGACTGCTGACCGACGAACGAAAGCTCCTGCTCCATCTGATTTGCCGCTATGCGGCGCTCCGTCAAGTGCTGGGACTGGCTTACGTTTTCAATTTCAAGGAGCCTCAACTCTTCTTGCAGAGTGCCTACAGAATCCATATACGCATCGCGGCGGGCGATGGTTTCGTCGAGTTCGGCCAGGAGAGCCTCTTTTTTGGCGGCATCATCCGCACTGTCCTGCATAACGCACGAGAGCTCCCTGGTGACGCTCTCGAGTTTGTTCTTCAACGCCTCGGCCTCACGGTTCAGGGAAGAGGCCTCGCCCTCCGCCTGTGCGGAAACACGGCGCGAACTTGCCAATGCCGCCTCGCTCTCTGAAAGCGCGGCCGAATACTCCGCCATTCGCTGCGAACCGGTGGCAAGAAGCTCCTTGGCATTTTCAATCTTTTCCTTTAAATCTTTCAATGCGAGTTCCGTCTCGGTAATAGGGGACTTGTGCCCGGAGATAGGCTCAATCGACGTGGACGGCAGCCACACTCCGTCACTGCCGCCGGTAAGCACGATGTCTCCAAGAAGCTGCTCCGCCGTTTCCACCTGCCCGTCATTCAAAGTCAAATGCTCAACGAGCCTGTCGCCCTGCTTAACCGACACTCCTTCCTTGCCCGTTTCGACGGCTGCGATGCGCACGGCACCGTCGGGACTCTCAAAAATATTTTCAAGGATGATCTTCGCCTTTGCCTCGTCCTTCAGCATTGCAAGCTGCGCTTCCTTGGCGGCGGCAGCGGCCTGCATTTCGCCTATGTGCTCACGCGCATCCTGAATCTCGTTGCGTAAAGTCTCGAGAGAGGTTTTCGCTTCGTCGTACCTCTCGCCGGCAGCCCGCTCGATCTCGCGGGCTTCTTCCGCCCTTGCACGCACCTCCTCAAGCGCCCTTGAAGAATTTTCAAACGACGCCCTGAGGTGCGCCTCCTCTGATTTAAGGCGCTCGTTGCGCACGATGGCTTCACGCGATGCGGCCTCAATGGATGCGATCTCGTCTCGAATCGCCGTGGCGCGGCGATCGCTTTGAACACCTGACGTGCGGGCCGTCTGGACATTAAGGCGCAGCGTCTCTATTTTCTGCTGGGACTGCGAAAACGCCTCCTCCGCCTCTTCAAGAACGTCCCTTGCCGCCGAAAGCGAATCGTTCAGAAGGCGCGTTTTCTGGGCGAGAGATTCAACCTGCATCTTCACATCTTCAAGCTGACGGCGCGTTTCGGCAATTTCCTGACCGTCGCGTTCGGCAAATCTGCGGTACTCCTCGATACGCTGGGCGTTTACTCCGATGAGTTCATTAGCGCGCTGGTACGCGCCATCGGCGGCCGCCTGCTCCTGCGCCAGACTCTGGAGACGCTCCTCGAGCGAATGCAATTCGTGATGAAGAGACTGCTGGCGCGCCTCGGCCTCCGCCAATGTCTCGGAAGCCTCTTGAATGGCCTTCTCAATCTCCATGCGATTGGCGGCGTTCTGCTCAAGAACAAGGTCAAAGTCGTGTATCTTCTGCTTTGAGACGTATATATCGAGACCGCGCAGTTCGTCGCGAAGCTCTTTGTATTTTTGCGCTTTGCCTACCTGACGCTGAAGCGAACCTATCTGCCGCTTCATTTCGCGCAGAATATCGGCCTCCCGCAACAGATTCTGCTCGGTCTGCTCAATCTTCCGCAGCGCCTCTTTGCGATCGGCTTTAAACTTTGTAATACCGGCCGCCTCCTCAAAGACCGCACGGCGATCTTCAGGCTTTGACGAAAGAATAGCGTCGATCTGCCCCTGAGCCATTACTGAATAGGACGAGGTTCCGATGCCCGTGCCCATAAAGAGATGTTGAACATCCTTAAGGCGCGAAGGCTGCTTGTTAATCAAATATTCACCCGATCCGTCGCGGTAAACGCGGCGCGTTATTGTAACTTCGTGGTAATCGGTTCCGAGTTCCTTTTCGCAATCGGCAAAAGTGATAGACACCTCGGCCAATCCAAGCGGCTTGCGGGTATCCGTACCGTTGAAAACGACATCGACGAGTTTTGAACAGCGCAGCGCCGTTGGACGCTGTTCGCCGAGCACCCAGCGAATCGCATCGGACACATTGGACTTGCCGCAGCCGTTGGGGCCTACAATGGCGATGAGCCCCGGCTCGAATGTGAGACGCGTTTTGTCGGCAAAGCTCTTAAAGCCGACCACATCTAATTGTTTAAGATACATCAGTTAGCTTTCGTTATGTAAATCTTGGCCATATCGGTTCTGTACGCCGATTTCTCGGAAATGTCCAATTCCTCAAAAAGTTTTTCGCCAGGACGCGGGCCGGTAAATACAATGGGTATGTCAACATACGGGCGGTAGCCGGCCTGACGTATCATCCCTTCGGCCAACGACAAAATGCTGACGCTCTCGCCCATATCGAGCGTGTAAATCGCCTTTTCGGAGCGGCTGGCGGCTTGAAGGACAAGACTTACAGCCTCATGTATGGTCATGAAATACCGCCTCATGTCGGGATGGGTTACCGTTACATGTTCGTGAGCGGCGATTTGCGAACGGAACAGCGGGACAACGGAGCCGGAACTGCCGGAAACATTGCCGAAACGCACGGCGCAGAATGACGTGTCACCTTCTGTTTCCATAACAGCTTTTTCGGCGGCAAGTTTTGTCTTACCCATAACAGATACGGGATTGACCGCCTTATCGGTGGATATCAAAACAAATCTCTTAACAGAATGAGCTGCCGAAAGCCTTGCGAGTATCTTCGTAGCCTCCGTATTGTTGCGCCAGCCCTCTTCCGGATTGAACTCTACCATCGGAACATGCTTGTATGCGGCGGCATGAAGCACGACAGAAGGCTTTTCGGCGGCAAAAAGCGCGTCCATTTTGGCTGAATCGTTGATATCAAGCATCAATGGGCACAACTTTGAGGAGCAAAACGAACCGCGCATCGAACGGTCGATTTCGTAGAGCGCATTTTCGCAGCGCTCCACCATAAGAATTTTGGCAGCACCCGCGGCAGCGAGCTGACGGACTATTTCAGAACCGATTGTACCTCCTGCGCCGGTAACCATAACGGTCCTGCCTGCAAAAAAGCGGGCCGCCACGGAATTGTCAAAGGTTTTCTCCTCGCGAAGCAGCAGTTCGCCGTCTCTGCGGCATGCGCTGCAGTAAAAGCGCCAGAACAACCTCAGAGCCAAAACGCCGCAAACGGTTAAAAAGAATGTTATGAGCGTTATAGAATACGGCGGCCTAAGATGCGAAAACGAAACCTCAGGCAAAAAATAACGCGCAAGAGTAAGCACCGCAAAACCGCCCGCCATTGCAGCAAGATAGCGAGGCAGATCGGCGAAACCCACACGCCGCCATGCATGGCGATAACAGCCTGCGGCCAAAAGCGCGCAAACATAGACTATGGCCACAGTCGCATACGACTGCGCGACAACAGACCACCCTCCTATGGTGACAGGCTCGGCAAAATCAAACCTCAGGACAAAGGCTGTGAAATGCGCAAACGCCACGACAAGCGCATCTGCGGCAATACCCAATAAGCGCGTAGCGATAAAACCTATCCAAGCCTTTTTTACTCGTGTCATCATCAAAGGAACTGATAAAATATGGCGGGGGCGAAAATGAGCGAGTCGAACATGTCAAGGAACCCGCCCATGCCCGCGGGCATAAATGTTGCTGAATCCTTGACTTCTGCTTCACGCTTGAAACGGCTCTCCACTAAATCGCCGAGTGTACCTACCACCGCGGCAGCTACGCCAAAGATAAGCGCCTTTGCTACAGAAAACGAAGTAAGAGGTATAAATGCCGCAGATATCAGGCATGAGGCGAAGATCGACCCTAAAAGCCCCTCCCAGCTTTTCTTCGGCGAAATTGACGGGCACATCTTATGCTTGCCGAAAGCCTTGCCGAAGGCAAAGCCGCCCATATCGGAAATTTTAATGATTGCAATTATGTACAAAAGCGTTTTCATTCCAAACTGCACCGGTATCAAAAGGAAAAAGGAAAGCATTACCGGAATGTAAAGAATGCCGAGGACTGTTGTGGCGAGAGAATTCAACGAGACGGCCGGTCTGGAGAAAAGTGCGGCAAGAAACACAAAAAACGCAATCGGAGGGAATGCCGCGGCAAAGCTTTTGTTCATATACACCACAGCCACAAGATACGCCATTCCCGCTGCGATTCCGGTGGCAGTCATTGTTTCGTGCTTCTTTGAGATTATTTGGCAGAACTCAAGATGCACAAGAGCGACCAAAAGCAGCATTGCCGGCAATACAAAAGAAAGCGGCAGAAACAGCAACGCGCACACAACCGCCGAAGCAGTCACAAGAGCTGTTATAACTCTTTTTAAAACCGGGTTCATTTCAATCTACCTCCCATGCGGCGCTCGCGCCGCGAATAACTTTCAAGAGCCTTGTCGAATTCGGCCTCATTGAAGTCTGGCCAATATACATCGGTAAAATACCATTCGCTATACGCCGACTGCCACATTAAAAAATTGCTGGTGCGGCACTCGCCGCTTGTGCGTATGATTAAATCGGGGTCGGGAATGTCGGGCGCATACAAATACGAGCGGAAGGTTTCTTCCGTCAGTTCTGCGCACGCTCCGCCGCGGCAGATAGCTTTTGCGGCATCTACAATCTCCGCTCGACCGCCGTAACTCAATGCGACTGCGAGAGTAAACCTGCCGTTCCTTGTTTTTTCTTCAAGCGCGGCTATCTCTTTTTGCAGTTTTGCCGGCAAATCGCCTTTGCGGCCCACAACCCTGAACCTTACCGACTCTTCCACCAATGTCTTTTCTTTCGACCTTATGAACGACGAAAGAAGTTTCATAAGCCCGGAAACCTCCTCCTTGGAGCGTTTCCAGTTTTCGGTGGAAAAAGCGTAAACGGTAAGATATTTTATGCCGGCCTTGCGAGAATAATGCATAACATTGCCAAGGGTTTCAGCCCCCGCCTTGTGACCGGCAATGCGCGCTTTGCCGTGCTCTTTGGCCCAGCGCCCGTTACCGTCCATTATTATCGCAAGGTGTTCCACTTTAATGTCAAACGTTGATGCGAAGCGTCGTTTCGCGCGCCGGGCCCACAGAGAGAACGCCGAGTTTACCGCCTACGAGTTCGAGAATGCGGTCGATATATTTCTTGGCGTTTTCAGGGAGCGCATCGTAATTTGTAATATGCGAAGTCTCGCTCTGCCAACCGGGCAGTTCCTCATACACAGGCTCGCACTGGGCAAGAGCATCAAGGTCGGAGGGGAATGTTGTATACACAAAACCGTCCTTGCGCTTGTAGCCGGTGCAGATTTTAACCGTGGGGAACGTATCAAGAACGTCAAGCTTTGTAAGCGCCCAGAAATCGACACCGTTGACGCGCTGGGCATAACGCCCAATTACCGCATCAAACCAGCCGCAGCGCCTTGGACGACCGGTAGTGGCGCCGAACTCTCCGCCGCGGCGGCGCATCTCTTCGCCATCCTCGTCAAAAAGCTCCGTGGGGAACGGGCCTTCGCCGACGCGGGTTGTATAAAGTTTCATTACGCCGATAACGCGATCGATTGCGCGTGGCGAAACGCCCGAGCCGGTACATGCGCCGCCTGCCGTGGGATTGGAAGAAGTGACAAAGGGATAGGTGCCAAAGTCGATATCGAGCATCGTAGCCTGTGCGCCCTCGAAAAGAATTGACTTCTTGGCGTCAAGGTTCTGATGCAGAAACTCAATGGCGTCCGTCACATACGGAAGCAGTGCGCTTACCATGGGAGTGTAAAGCTTGACCATCTCCTCGGCGTCAAGTTCAAGAGCACCAAGGCTTCTGAGCTTCACATTCGCCTCCTTTACCTGCTTGCGAACAAGATCGGGAAAGTTTGGCTTGAGAATGTCGCCTACGCGCATGCCGTAGCGGCCGACCTTTGCTGCATACGCAGGCCCGATGCCGCGACCTGTCGTGCCGATTTTTTCGCCCTCTTCACGAACAGCCTCTTCTGCTTTATCAAGCGCGCGATGCCACTGCATAACCATCTGTGCACGCTCGGAGATATGAAAGCGGCCCTTTAACTCAAATCCCCAGCTCTCAACCTGCTCAAGCTCCTTCATCAAATCAAACGGATCCATAACAACACCGTTGCCGATGACGCAATGCTTTCCGTTGTGAAGTATCCCGCTCGGGACAAGATGGAGAACATATTTTTTCTCGCCTACAACTACAGTGTGCCCAGCGTTAGAGCCGCCCTGGAAACGGACAACTACATCGGCCTCTTCCGTAAGGAAATCAATAACCTTGCCCTTACCCTCATCGCCCCACTGGGCACCAACCAACACGGTATTCATTTGGAGATAGTTCCTTAATATGGTATTGTGAAATAAACCATTGTGTATTATACCAAATTTCATCCTTTTTTGCATAGAAGTCATACGCCGAAAAAAGCTGATGGCATAAAGGAATGAAGTGTAGCAAAAAAGGAAAAGCGCGACTTTTTTTAAAGTCGCGCTCATGATCTTTGTTTCGATATTCGAGAAAACAGAAATGTCTGCGCGAGGCTTTCACCATTTCCTCATTGCCATTGGCAAGAGGATGTCTCCTTAGAAAGGAGGTGATCCAACCGCTGGTTCCCCAACGGTTACCTTGTTACGACTTCATCCCAATCACCACCCACACCTTAGG
>JAZOTG010000111.1:0-1722 GCA_045657505.1 Kiritimatiellia bacterium
GATCGCAAATCAGTCAATTCTTCCTTTGACAACTCAATAACGTAGCCTTCGGGAAACCGCGCTGGATTGTTCCGGACTGCTTGATTGATTTCGCGCGTTTGAACTCCGTACAGCTCAGCTACATCTCGATCTAGCAAGGCAAGATTATCACGCACCATAATCATGCGCGACTTGACAATATCTATATTAACAACAACTAGATCGTTTCCTTTCATAAGATCACCGCGCTATCCTTCTTTACAACACACTCCCACGAGGCACCCTCTCGAATGCCTCATTACAAACTTTTGAATTCTATTATCGTACCTCATTAACATGACCATGTTATATCATTTATGTAACTTTTTATTATTTCTTGTACACTGGACGCGACATTTACGCATTGGAACTCCGAGCGTATGTGGCGATGACGTTGAGAAATATTCGGCGATTAGGGGTCATTTTAGGGGGTAGGATTTAGGTGTAGGTCAAAGGTGAAGGTGAACAGAGGTCATTGATTAGGTGAAGGTGAACAGAGGTGAGGTTTCTTTTCTTGAATTGATCCATATTTCTTAAGCATTGCCCCTAACATACGTCCAATTTCTACAGCAACAGATTCAATTTCTTCGATCGTATCAATATATCCGATTGACTCCGCTAACTCCAGTTGTGTCATCGTCTCGTGGCGATACTTCTATACGAAAAATCTTTATCTTCCATTCTCGAACTCCAGCTCCAAACTCGAACTATGCTAATTGGCATTACGAGTTTGAGAGTCGTTTATCGCGCTTTTTCCATGCAGCACGCATAAATTTAACTGCACGCGAAAAAATCTGGTCAACATTTGCGGCCGAGGAAATATCAAGCATCTGCTTAATCTCATCGCTCGACAAATGGAACCTCGTCTTCAATAAAAGAATATATGCCTTCTCAGGGTCTGAATTCCACAAATCCCGAAAACACAAATGCATTATATTCCACACATCCGATGAATCAACGCCAAAATCGGAAACCGGTATTTCATAACCGGCGGATTCGCCCTGCCCGTCATTAATAAAACCGTCTATCGAAATCTCGCCATGCGCATTTGGCTTGGCGTTCATAATAAACCCACGGACATATGACCTCAACCATGCAGACAAACTACCCCCGTCGTTTCGATAAAGCGCGATTTTACCCCTTGCCATCATCTCGTTATACAGCATGCTCATCAAGTCATCACTCGTAATTGAGTAGCGCGCCATCATCTCCCGGAATTTCTGACTCCTGCTCTCGCGCAGTATTATCTTCTCGTAAACGGTCGCCCAGGCCGCCTCATCCCCCTGCGAAAGTTGATTATACCATTCACTGTCAGTCATGATGCCCCCTATGCAAATGTTAACAGTCCCGCCACAGGCACCCCGCCTTTACGCTTAAGCCAAACGCCCTTCTCATGCTTACCGGCTATAAAATCGTCATACGATATATGTCCTGTACCGTTCTCAATAGGTATAAGCTTTCCCGCAAATTCAAATACTCCCGACTCAATAACGCTTCCGTCGGCATTTTCCGCAAATATCGGCAAATTTGAACCCGGTTTTGAACCGCCGTCGAACACGACATTAACTGCCCACCTTAACCTTTTATCAGCGGATTTTTCAGAGACAAACGTCATAACGATTCGCTTGCCGTCAGGCACATTCACCGCCCACCTCCTCCGTCCGCTTTAACTTAACTGCCGCCGTTGCCGAAGATAATCCATCA
>JAZOTG010000112.1:0-2291 GCA_045657505.1 Kiritimatiellia bacterium
GCCGAACGGAGGCGTGACTGTTCTCGACATACCGAAGGCGGAACTGCCGAACGGGCGCACGCTCCATTTCAGCGTACGCCCGTTAACATCGCTCGGCACAGCTGGTAAAGCCATCGACTTGTCGTGCAAACTGGCATGACAGGTGCAGCCTGGTCTGCACTGCGGTTATTCCTTTGCCGTTATTGCGAAAATCTTTTTAAGCCCGGCTTTTGCAAGTTTTAGCATGGATGCAAGATGATCTTCAGAGAATGGATTGTGCTCGGCGCAGCCCTGAAGTTCGACGAAACGGCCGTCGTCGGTCATAATCACATTAAGGTCGACTTCTGCAGTTGAATCGTGTATATAGTCAAGATCGAGGGTGGGCTTGCCATCGCATACGCCGACTGACACGGCTGCAACACGATGTATTACGGGGTTTTCTTTTATTGCGCCAGTCTTTATCAGCTTCTGGACGGCTATTTCAAGGGCAATCATTCCGCCGGTGATTGAGGCGCAACGAGTGCCGCCGTCGGCTTGAAGCACATCGCAGTCTATTGTAATCTGGCGTTCGCCGAGTTTTTGCATGTCGATTGCAGCTCTGAGCGAACGTCCTATCAGGCGCTGTATTTCAGAGGAGCGGGCGTCTATTTTAAGTTTTTTGATATCGCGCTCTTTGCGTCCGCCGCCGGTTGACGATGGCAGCATGGAGTATTCGGCTGTAACCCAGCCGCGGCCGGAGTCGCGCAGAAACGGCGGAACCTTTTCATCTATGCTGGCAGTGCACAGAACCCAGGTGTCGCCCCATTTTATCAAGACGCTGCCTGCCGCGTGCTTTGTGAAATTGCGGATGATTTTAATATTGCGAAGTTCGTTTGATTTTCTTTCGATTGGCTTTCTCATAAATAACTCCTTCTTTTAAATTATAACAAAATCGAAATCAGACTGTTTTAAGCTTCCAAAGACGGGGCGTTCAAACTTTCACTTTTAAGTTTTTTTTTGTTTTGAGCCTATTGGCTCGTAATGCCTGCTGCTCCTTCTAAGAAAGTTTTTTGGTATACTGCTCATACAGTTGAAATTCGATTATGTGGGAGAAAATATGAAGATGAATTACGCTTGCGCTTTTTACTTTATCGCCTTGTTGCTTTTGTCCAGGGGCATAAGCGCCGGTCAGCGCGGTATGCGGCAAATAGGTTCTGCCGAGGACAACATTCCGGTGGCCACCGACGGTGCAATGCCGGAAAACGAGGTGAACAATTGGATGGAGAGAGCCGTCGCGCCTGATGTCTGGGCGGCTTATAGGGCCGCACATCCTGCGCCGTTCCACTTGTTTGGCGAGGATCGCTGTTATGCGGTACGCAACAATATCATCCCTGCGCACTGGTTTGCAAAGAGCAGCCTGCCGCCGTTAAGTTCAAAGGTTCCGCTCAACCCGGAGAGTTCTATCCGTTTCAGGTGTGTGTTGTTTCGGAAACGCATCGCAATCTTTCATGGCGGGTCGACACAGAACTTGCCGTTACCTGCATAACTCCTTCATTGTGCAAGGTCGATGCAAAAGGGGTCAAGCCGATATGGGTTATGCTTGACATACCCAAAGACGCCGCCGGCAAAACATTTGCAGGGACCGTTCATGTAAAAGACGAACAAACGGGACAGTCGGCTTCTCTGCCGTTCGAAATCAAGGTTGACGGACAGGTGTTGGATGACGGTGGCGTTTCAGACGCGTGGCGTCTTGCCCGTCTCAAATGGCTCGATTCCGATGTAGGTTCGGAGCAGGTTGTCACCAAGCCGTATATTCCGGTTGAAGTTGACGCGCCTAATCGTACGGTAAAGATACTCGGGCGCGACCTTATACTCGGCGAGGATGGACTGCCGGCGAGGGTCGTTTCATATTTCAGCGGTTCGAATATGCGTCTTGTTGAAAAAGGTGTCGACCTGCTTTCTCGGCCGTTTATGTTTAATGCTGCCGGCTTATGCAAGCCGACGGCGCATAAGTTTGCATTTACCGACATTAAGCCTACGCATGCAGAATGGCGCTCTGAGATGCTTTTTGGCGATGTTGCGCGGATTGTTGAAGGCCGTCTTGATTATACGGGCTCGGGGATGTTCCGTATCCGTCATGCTGGCGCGGGCAATTTAAGCGCGTCGCTTGAAATACGCATGCCGGCAGAGACTGCGCGCTATGTTGAGGGGCTCGGGCGAAACGGGGGTGTTTTTGGCGACGGGGGTTTCTCCTGTAAATGGAACCGCGAATATAATCGCGATATAGTTTGGATGGGGCGAATCAACGGAGGGCTGGCGGTGCGTTTTCGCGG
>JAZOTG010000113.1:0-2637 GCA_045657505.1 Kiritimatiellia bacterium
CCCGCAAGAGCCTCGTCAATCGAATTGTCAACCACCTCGTACACGAGATGATGATACCCGCGCTCGCCCGTATCGCCAATGTACATGGCCGGCCTTTTGCGGACGGCCTCCATACCCTCTAAAACCTGAATATTGGCGGCATTATAATTGTTCGTCTCTTCTGCCATCTCTTGAAGCCCTTAAAACTGATTCTCTTTTTATACTACTGCCCTAACGCAAGGCGCTCCGCTAGACGCTCGGGAAGACCGGCTGCGCGAATACGCTTCTGCGCAGATGCAATATCGTACTGAAGACGGCGAAAACGCACAGTGCGCTCCTGCATGTCGTAAATTGCATATGCCGCCCTCGGATCGCCGTCGCGAGGCTGCCCGACAGAGCCGACATTAATAAAATACTTGCGGCCCGGCCGCAAGACAATATCTTGCGGATCGATTCGAAAAACTCCCGACATCTGCTTTTCAAATATCGCGGGGCAATGCGTATGACCGTGGAAGCAAACGAGCGACTTCTGATAGATAAAGTTGGCCTCAGCCTGCTGATTGTCGAACACATAGCCAAAATTTTCGGGACGGTCCATTGTGGAATGCACAACGGCAATGCCAGTTTTTGTGACCGAAAACGGCATAGTATGCAAAAATCCCATCTCGTCGGCGCTAAGTTGCTCGCGCGTCCACTGCACAACTGCAGCGGCGTACGGATTGAAATCTTCGAGGTTCTGCTCCGAAGCCACATAGTGGTCGTGATTGCCCTTTACAACCGGGCAGCCAATCTCACGAATTATATCGAGGCACTCATGCGGAGAGGCATTGTACCCGACAACATCACCTGTGCACAGATATTCTTCCACACCCTGCGCTTTTGCGTCGGCCAGGACAGTTTCAAGCGCTTCAAGGTTTGAGTGAATATCGCCAAGTATCGCTATTTTCTTGCCCATCTTATTTAAGAATAGCCCCTGCTATCTGAAGGTCCTCAACCGTCGTGATTTTAAAGTTCGGCAGTCTGTTTTCAACAATCTTTACCGTGCCGGAATTAAGCTCGACAGCATGGCAGTCATCGGTAACTTCGCGTTTGCCGAGAGCCTTGTAGGCCTCACGCAGAATTTTAATCTGAAACGCCTGCGGCGTCTGGACAGCCCAAAGCTTTTCGCGCGGCTCTGTCGCAGCGACCGTGCCGCCCTTCTCGACCCTCTTCACAGTATCGGTAAGCTTGCGCCCGAATGTCACTGCTCCGGAACGACGCACAGCCTTGGCGATTTCGGAAATGGACTCTGATGTGATGCAGGGACGTGCGCCGTCATGGATAATAACATAACGCGTGTCAATATCACACGCCGACAGACCCGCCTGCACAGAATCCTGCCTCTTGGCTCCGCCCGGAACTATGGCCTGAATCTTCGAGATGCCGAACATCTGCACGACGGCCTTTGACGCGACGAGCTGATCCTTGCGCACCACGAGAATTATCCTGTCCACCTCGGGGCTGCGCTCGAACGCAAGGAGCGACCAGGCCACAATAGGCTTGTTAACTAGACTGAGAAACGCCTTGTCTGTACCGGTGCCCATACGCTCGGACTTGCCGGCGGCAACTATAATCGCAGTAGTCATATTTCATTCCTCCCACAGCATTTTTTATATTTTTTACCAGAGCCGCAGGGGCACGGGTCGTTGCGCCCTGCACTTGATTGCATTTTAACCGGTGAAAACGACGGCGGAACAGACCTTGCAGCAGCCTGGCTCGACATCATCGAGGCGAAGACATCGGCAACGCTTTTGGGCTTTTCGGCCTTCGGCTCCTCCGGCGCGACATTTGCCGGGGCATTCGGGTCGCCATCGACAACGATGGCATCCTCGTTTGTTGTGGCACGTGAACGCGCCGACTCCATCGCTGCAAACATTCTGCGCAGATTGGCCGCCGTTGTTGAGCGGAATTCGCTTGAAGCGACCTTCACCTTGATTGATGACATAAGCTGTTCAAACATTTCGAACGCCTCTTTCTTGTATTCGATAAGAGGATCGCGCTGCCCGTATGCGCGCAGATTGACTCCGTGGCGCAAATCGTCCATAGCCCTCAAATAATCCTGCCATTCGCGATCGATTACGCTGAGGAACACGCCGCGCTCCATGAATGGAAGCGTCTCAGGGTCTTCTCCGGCGCACTTTGCCTCGTACGCCTCCTCGATACGGCCGAAGACGAGATCGCCAGCCTCCTGAGGCTTGCCCAAAAGCGGTTTGAGCTCCTCCTCCGTCACCGTTACGGGGAAGCTGACACCAAGCCACGAAAGGAAATCGGTAATATTTCCGTCTTTCTCGCTGAACAGATAGCGCTCGCACTGGTCGCGCACAAGGTCGTTCATGACATCGAGAATCACTTCGTGCACAGTCTTCTGGTCGCCGGAAAGAATGCGACCGCGCAATTCGTATACGACAGAACGTTGTTTGTTCATTACATCATCGTACTCAAGCGTACGCTTGCGCACGGCATAATGCTGCTGCTCGACGCGGCGCTGCGCCGTCTCGACAGAACGGTTCAGCCAGCGATGTTCCATAACCTCGCCCTCTTTAAGGCCGAGGCGCTGCACCAGGCCCGAAAGCCTCTGCGAACCGAAAAGGCGCATAAGCTGGTCTTCAAGCGAAATGA
>JAZOTG010000114.1:0-8395 GCA_045657505.1 Kiritimatiellia bacterium
TGAACGGTTATTTTCAGATTTGGGTTTTTCGCACGAATTGCGCGAACTGCTTCCTGCGCCTCATATACGGTCGCATAAGGAGTTTGTTTAGATCCATTGCGGTGCGCGCCTCCATTTGGAGCTACATAAATTGTGCATTCCCCAGCCGACTCTTCGCCCGCACCGGCTTCATACGTGAAAAAGACGGCGCCTAAAAAACAGAGAGCCGGAATAAGAATACCCGATTTTATTTTCATCGTCGTTTCTCCTCTTTTTGGTTTGACCATTATCGCTGATTTAACACAAGAATTCTTTGATTGGAACTTCCGCGAAATTTCAATGAAATGTCTTTAAGTTCCTCAACATACGGCCCGTCAACAAGCACATCGCACATTTTAAGTATCTCTGCCGTACATTCGGTGTGCCATCTTGAATCGGGCGACAAAAGGTTTTCGTAAATGCAACCCGTATAAATCCAAAGGTTTTTACGCTCGCCGAAATAAGCTTTAAACCTGCGCAAAAAAGGCAAAAGCGCACGCTGATTTTCCGGCTCCATCGGCTCACCACCAAGGAGAGTAAGACCCGCTATGTAATCGGGCTCAAGCGCCTTCATCAACCGCGCCTCAACTTCCGGCGTAAATTCCTCTCCGTACGAAAAATCCTGCGCTTCCCTGTTAAAACACCCTTTACATCTATGTGTGCAACCAGAAACAAAGAGGGAGACCCTAACTCCCTCTCCGTTGGCGATATCGCATGTGCGTATAGAGGCGTAGTTCACGAAACGTGCAAAACGCGTTCTTTTATTTCTTGAGTGCGTCCCTGATTCCAGAACTGACTGCCGATGTAACCGCAGGTACGCCTTGCGACATTGAGCTTGCTCTCGTCATCATTGCCGCACTTCGGGCACTTCCAAACAAGCTTACCGCTGATATCCTTGACAATCTCAATCTCGCCGTCAAAACCGCATTGCTGGCAATAATCGCTCTTTGTATTCAGCTCGGCGTACATTATATTGTCGTAGATATATGATATGATTGCCAAAACAGCAGTAATGTTGTCCTGCATATTTGGAACTTCTACATAACTTATGGCTCCGCCAGGCGAAAGCTTCTGGAACTTAGCCTCTATTTCAAGCTTTTTAAACGCGTCAATCGGCTCTGTTACATGGATATGATACGAATTGGTTATGTAATTGCGATCGGTAACGCCCTTGATAAGACCAAAACGCTTCTGCAGACACTTTGCAAACTTGTATGTAGTCGACTCAAGCGGCGTGCCGTAAAGCGAATAGTCGATATCTTCGTCGGCTTTCCACTTTGCGGTAAATTCATTGAGTTTGCGCATTACCTCAAGGCCAAACTCTTCGCCCTCGCGCTCAGTAAGTTTTTTGCCCGTCATTGCAAACACGCATTCCCACAGACCGGCATAACCGAGCGAAATTGTGGAATAGCCGCCAAAGAGCAGTTTATCGATTTTTTCGCCCTTGTCAAGGCGGGCAAGCGCACCATACTGCCAAAGGATGGGGGCGGCGTCGGACATAGTCCCGAGAAGACGCTCGTGACGGCAGCGCAATGCTTTGTGGCACAACTCGCAGCGCTCGGCAAAAAGGCTCCAGAACTTGTTGATGTCACCGTGTGACGAAAGAGCGATATCAACCAGGTTTATTGTAACAACACCCTGATTGAAGCGCCCATAATATTTAGGTTTGTCAGGCTCATAATTGAGAGCACGCGCCACATTGTCAAAACCGTTGCCGGAACGATCGGGCGTAAGGAACGAGCGGCACCCCATGCAGGTATAACAGTCGCCTTGACCTTCCACCTCGCCCTTGGAAAGTTTGTACTCGCGCATTTTCTTCTCGGAAATATAATCGGGCACCATGCGCTTGGCCGTGCATTTCGCCGAAAGTTCAGTAAGGTACCAGTATGGCGAATCCTTATGGATATTCTGCTCTTCAAGCACATAAATAAGTTTGGGGAAAGCCGGCGTTACATACACGCCCTGCTCGTTCTTCACACCCCTTATGCGCTCCTTAAGCACCTCCTCAATAACCAAAGCCAAATCGCGGCGTTCCGTTTCGTTGCGAGCCTCGCCAAGATACATATAAACGGTAACAAACGGCGCCTGGCCATTTGTTGTCATAAGAGTGACCACCTGATACTGAATCGTCTGGACACCCTTTTGAATTTCCTTTCTTACACGGCGCTCCACGATGTCATCGAAGACTTTGTCGTCCATTTTTACGCCAGCAAGCTCGTTTTCCTCGGCAAGCTCCATTCTTATCGCTTTGCGTGAAATATCAACGAACGGAGCAAGATGCGTAAGCGAAATCGACTGACCGCCGTACTGATTGGACGCTACCTGAGCGATGATCTGCGTGGCGATATTACAAGCCGTAGAAAAGCTTTTGGGCTTTTCGATCATTGTGCCCGAAATGACCGTGCCGTTTTGAAGCATATCCTCAAGATTGACAAGGTCGCAATTATGCATATGCTGGGCGAAATAATCCATATCATGGAAATGGATTATGCCGTCGGAGTGAGCCTGCACCACATCGGCCGGCAAAAGAAGGCGCGAAGCGACGTCTTTTGACACTTCTCCGGCCATATAATCACGCTGAACGGAGTTGATTGTAGGATTTTTATTGGAATTTTCCTGTTTTACATCTTCGTTATGACACTCAATAAGCGAAAGAATTTGCTTGTCGGTTGTATTCGCCTGACGCAGAAGCGACTGTTTGTAACGGTAGGTAATATACTTTTTAGCAATCTCATGGGCACCCATCTCCATGATTTTAGTTTCGACGACGTCTTGAATCTCCTCAACCGTCATTGCACGGTCGCGTCCGGCGCAAACACCCGCCACCTCCTCGGCAATCAAATTGATACGGCCTTCAGAAAGTGCATCCTTAATATCTACTACCTGACTCGCCTTGCGGATAGCATTGGCGATTTTGGTAATATCAAACGGCCTTTCCTCGCCGCTGCGCTTAATAATATGCATTTCTTTCATTTTTTGACCGCTTTCATTTGATCGCCTCTTATAGGCAAACCACACCTTATTGAGTTATTTGTAGATATAATACACTAAATATTGTGTCTGCGCAAGCGTGAGTTATCATAAAGATATCTACAAGTTGTGTGTCTTGAAAAAATACACACAACTAATTGTATAAAACGCCCTAAAAGCGCGGCAATTTAGACAAAGAGTCAATTCTACCGCCTTCGCGCGAACGCAAACGCCACAATCTTGAATGCTCATCACGCAGCGCCCTTAACCGGCTTTCATCTCTCCGATGGCAGGCGCAATCTATCAAATTAGCCATATACGCTATCTCCTTAGCCCATATGGTGCGTTCGCTGTAACGTTCGGCAGATATGCGCACCCCAATCGCTATTGCGCTTATTTCGTCAAGAATCGAATCAGTAAGGCCGGGGTGACGCGAATATCCCCTGTCGTTTATAAGAATATTAAACAATTCGCTGCAGTTTGCGCGCAATGCTCCACCACGCAAATACAATGTACCCAGTTTAAGCAGCAATCCGCCGAGAGGAGCGTCCATTACAGAATCAAGTTCGCGCTCCAAATCCATTTTTGCGGCTTTTGGACCGGACACGGCAAAATTGCCGGCCAAAATTATCCCTGGCAGCGAGGCGGCAAGCGGATGCCAATGCCCTTCGTCACCCCAATCGGTCAACATATAGCCCTTTGCCCCGTAAACACGGCCGGCTTTTTCTGCCGCAGCCAAATTCTCCCGCATATTCTCAATGCGCCCTCCAAGCGACCGCCAAGCAGAAGTGCCGGGGCACACATAAAAATCAATGCCCGCTTTTTGAAATTGGACAGCCTCACTATCAAAGGGATGGTTTGCCTCATATCCCCAGTTCAAGGCTATAACGTCCTTAGGCAACTGCCCAACTAATTCAGGGTGCTTCAAAATGATATCACCCCAAAACATCGGTCGTTTCCCAAAGCGTTTTGCCGCATTTATCACTTTTATGAGAAAATCAAAATATTCCTGCGCGTCTGATATCTCGAACGTTTCATCACATCCAATGTTCACAAGCGGAGACTCAAATATTGGAAGCAGCTGTGAAAAAAGATCTTCTACAAGAGCAATTGAACCGGGATTGGACGGATCGAGAGTTGTAGGAAACTTTTTTACAGCACCCCAGGGAGTAATAGCCCCTCCCTTAGGAAACTTGGCAAGGTGATTGTATTTTGGAACTGTAAGCCACCTCTCCATGTGCCCGAACGAATTCTGATTGGGCACCAATTCGATGCCCTGAATATTACAATAGGCCTGAAGTTTGGCAACGTCGCGCACCGTCAGAGGGTCGGCCTCCTCCCAAACTTCCTCATGCCCTTCGTACGCGAATGTATGCTCGGTATACAACTGCAGCTGGTTATATCGGCATCTTGCAAGGATATCGACAATAAGCCTGAGAGTATCCATGGTAGGCACTCTGTCGCGGCTTATATCGAGCATATAGGAGCGCACTTCAAACATCGCCCACCTCAACCGCGCCGTGACGCAAAACCTTCAGCGAACCGTCGCAATCTACAAGAACAACGGTGGAAGCCACTCCGCCAGAACTTACGCCTCCGTCAACAAGGATGTCAAACGAAAGGCCTATGGCATTAAGAGCCTCACCCGCCTCAACTGCGGCCTGCCCTCCCGATAAATTCGCGCTTGTAACGCGAAGCAAGCCGCCGCACTTGGCAATAAGCGCGCGGGTCCACTCATGGGCGGGCACGCGAAAACCCTCGGTGCGCGAAATTCCGTGCAGAACGAGAGTCAATGCCCCTGGCCAGAATTTTTCAGCAAGACCGAACGCACGGGACGAAAGCCCAAAGCCGGCGTTCACTACAGATTTGACGCTCGAAGCAAGCAGCGCAATGGGCTTTTGACGAGAGCGCCCCTTAATTTCATAAAGCCGCTCTACCGCATCAGGAAAGTCCGGATGCGCGGCAAGCCCGTACACCGTATCGGTTGGAATTACCGCAACGCCTCCGGCAAGGAGCACCTTTGCCACTTCGTCAACAGAAGATGTATCGCAAGGGACCGTTCGCATTGCGCCGCATCCTATGAGCTCAAACTCCCATCTCGCAGAGTATCGACGCCGCAAGCTTTACAATTTCGGAGCAGGGGCGCTTTGCGTAATACTCGCTCGTGCGCGCTTCCGGCGATCCGCCTGCTGTTGCAGACGTTCCCCTCAGCAGTTCGCGGCAAACGATTGAACCGCACTCTTTCTTAAAGCGCTCGCAAAACTCCTGCATGTAAGGATAAACGACCGCCTTATCCTCGCCGTGACGCAAACCTAAAGCAAGCCCCGCGCCCGTGACAGCGCCACACACTTCACGCATCCTGCCGACACCGCCGCCGAGCGCGCACGAAATTTTGGCGGCTTGGGACTCCTCTATCGAATATTTCGGCGCAAATGCGCAAAATACGGCCTGGGCGCAATTCATACCGCTCATAAAAAGTTCATGCGCCCTTGCGACTTCCTGCGGAATATTGTCCATAAGCACTCCTATTTAAGAGAAGCCAATTTTTGCTCTATTTCAGACGCCGTAACCCCGGAAAGAAACAGGCGCTTTGTTTTAGACGTTTCGCCGGATTTGAATGATACGCGCGATTTTGCAAGCCCGAACGCATCGGCCACGGTCTCAACAAGTTCCTTGTTGGCCTTGCCGTCGACGGGCGCCGATTTTATGCGCACCTTAAGGGCGTCGTCCAGACATCCGTCAATGCCGGCACGCGAAGATCGGGGAGACGCTTTTACACTCAACACGACCCCGCCAGCGCACTCTGTAACAAATTTAAGCGGCATCACGCCCCCTGCAATGGAGGATTTTCAAATGCGGCGGCGATTTCGGCCTCCGAAAGCTCCCGCCACTGACCGCTTTGAAGATTGCCGTCAAGCTCAAGCGCTCCAACGGCAACTCTCTTCAGCGAAACCACCACCAAATGCGCCGCCGAACACATATACCGTATCTGCCTCTTGCGCCCCTCCTTGAGAACAAACTCAAGCGTGGTAACATTGTTTCGCGTCTCGCCGACAACCTTGACGGGTACCGGGCGTGTTTCATACCCATCTGGCATACGCACACGGCCTCTCAAAACAGAAAGCTTCTCGTCGCTCCAGCGGCCAGCCGCTTTTACGATATAGCGTTTAGAGTGCTCAAAGCGCGGATGAGTAAGCCTGTTCACGAGCTCGCCGTCATTGCTCATCAGAAGCAGACCCTCTGAATCCTTGTCGAGACGCCCGACAGGAACAAGCCGCTCCCCTATGGAACCCCTTACAAGGTCGGCAACGGTTTTACCGCCAAAGGGATCGCTCATGGAACTCAAAACGCCCGCCGGCTTGTACAGCATTATGGTGCGCTTGCGCTCGGGAGCCGAGATGCGCTTGCCGTCGACTGCCACGACGGCGTCATCACCGTCAAAACGCGCTCCCGGCTCACGCACGATTATTCCGTCAACCGTAACGCGCCCGGACTCTATTATCTGCGCGGCGCCCCTGCGCGAGGCTACACCCGCGCGGGCAAGTATATTCTGGAGCCTTTCTTCGGCCATATTGAATCACTTCTTGGAGACGGCAATCTTTGCAGCGTGCGAATTGAGAACGACTTCCTCACCGCCGCACGGGGCGAACTCGAGCGAAAGGGCAAGGGTTTCGCCTTTGACATATTCCTCGTGCGCTGTCAAAGCGCTCTTCAGCTCCTCATCGGCCTCAACCGTAAGCGCGATGCGCTGCGTTACCTCAAAATCAGCGTCCTTGCGCATAGACTGCACATGACTTACAAATTCCCTGGCAAGGCCTTCGGAAATAAGCTCTGGGCTGAGAGCGGTCTCAAGACCCACGACTATCGAACCTTCGGAAGCGACCACGAGCCCCGCTTTGGGTGTACGCGTAACCACAACATCGTCGAGAGTCACTGTTATACCATCGACATCGAACGGAAGAGCCTTTGCCGCCGCAATCGCAGTAGCGACCGCTTTCATCTTTGGCCCGCACTTCTTGCCGAGAGTCTTGAAATTGGCCTTGTATGAAACATCGCAAAGCTCGGTCTCATCGCGGACGAACTCAACCTTCTTAACATTGAGCTCCTCTTCAATGAGCGATTCGAGAGACGCCACGTCGCCGCCCGAAAGTTTAAGAGCCGAAAGCGGCTGACGCACCTTGAGGTCGTTGTCGGCGCGCAAACGGCGGCCAAGCTCGACCGCAGACTGCACATCGGCCATTTTCTTCTCAAGTTCGACATCGCGCGCCGAGGAATTTGGAGTGGGGAAATCGCACAAGTGCACCGACTCCGGATCGCTCGCGCCCCTGAGGTTGCGATAAATCTCCTCGGCGATAAACGGAGTGAAGGGAGCCGCCACCTTAGAGAGCTGCACAAGCACATAGCGCAGCGTGCGATACGCCGAAATCTTGTCGCCGTCGTTCGTCGACTTCCAGAACCGGCGGCGGCTGCGGCGGATATACCAGTTTGTGAGATCTTCGACAAACTTCACAAACGGACGCACCGCCTTCTGCAGGTCATAGGCGTCCATCGCAGATGTAACATCGGCTATGAGGGTTTCCATGGAGGAAACGATCCAGCGGTCAAGCACGTTCGCAGACTCGGGCTGGCAAACCTCGGCGTCATCAAATCCGTCGACATTGGCGTATGTGACAAAGAACGAATAGGCGTTCCACCAGGGAATGAGCAAATCGCGCATCAGCTGCTTTACCCCGTTCTCGGAGAATTTGAGATTCTCGGCGCGAACGACTGGCGAATAAATCATATACAGACGAATCGCATCCGCGCCGTAGGTGTCGAGCATCAGATTCGGATCGGGGTAATTCTTAAGGCGCTTAGACATTTTTTTGCCGTCCTCGGCAAGCACGAGCCCGTTCACAACGACATTGCGGTAGGGAGACTTGCCGAAAAGGCATGTGCCGAGCACCATAAGCGTGTAAAACCAGCCGCGCGTCTGATCGAGACCCTCAGCGATGAAATCGGCCGGGAAAAATCCCGAAACGTCGCCCTGCCCCATATAATGCTGCTGGGCATACGGCATAGAGCCAGACTCAAACCAGCAGTCAAGCACTTCAGGGGTGCGGTGATACGTTTTGCCGTCCTTTGTAATTGCGATCTTGTCTATGAAATGCTTGTGGAGGTCGTCAACCTTGACGCCTGAAAGCTCTTCAAGCTCTTTAATGGATCCGACGCAAATCATATCGGACGGATCGTCATCGTTGATCCATACGGGAATGCAGCTGCCCCAAAAACGGTTACGCGAAATATTCCAGTCGCGCGCTTCAAGAAGCCAGTTGCCGAAGCGCTTCTCACCGACATAATCGGGCGTCCAGTGAACCTCGGAATTGTTCGCCGAAAGTTTCTCGTGCAAATCCTCCACTTTTACGTA
>JAZOTG010000115.1:0-8377 GCA_045657505.1 Kiritimatiellia bacterium
TGAGCGGTAAAACAGAAGCGGAGATCGAAAAGGAGCTGAAAAACAAGAGTTTCGGCGGTGTTTGGGAATACTTTACTTCGACTCACGAAGAATCGCGTCAGTTTTTCTGGAATGGGGATAACCGTTATCGCGGTTGGATGAACGGTAACGCTCTTGTTTGGACGAGACAAAAGATATATCAGCTTCCGCACGATCGTACAACGGTAAAAGAGGTTCTACAGGCCGCGGATACGAATTTTCCGGTCTATATTGAATTTAACGACGGATTCATTATGAATAAGGAAGCATATAATGATTCTCACATTCGCGTCCCCAAAGGGCTTAATGTTATATTCGATCTTCAAGGCCATTCGATTACATGTAACTTAGAGGTTGCGGAAGGGGGAAGCGTTACATTTAGAGACAGCTCCACTAATCGTTCCGGTAGAGTTTGGGGGTATCGTGATGTTGCAAGTGACATCGTTAAGGATTCACAGGCATATACGAATGCGTACAGGTTAGAGGGCGGCTCTTATCGTACTAAGCCTGACCCGGCGTGGGTTCCTACCAATTGCGTTGTTGTCGGCAATTATTGCGAAGTTCATCCGTGGATGGTCGCGCGCTTGGCGTGGGAGACTAACCTTACATCGCGCGTCGCCGATGTTACACTTGTACCGCTTGAAACGGTCGATAATGAGATTCGCGATGTTACGTATGATGTTCAATCTGATAAATTTGACATTGACGAAATTACCTATTCTACCGGCGATTGGGTGCGCAATGCCCATACGAATATGAATTACCATGTGCGCGTTCTCGCAGCTCCTGCAATTTCGAATGAAACGAGTAACGTTCTTGAGGAAATCGGTCCGAGAGTTGTTTATTTTGATACGGCAGAAGGCGGCGTTGTAGATCATGACAATATTGAAATGCCGGCTAATCAGCCGCAAATATTGCCTTCAAACGACGCGAATGACGGTAACGCCATATCGTATGGTCGAGAGGATACCTTTATTTGGAACGCTATGTCGTATGATCTTATTAAGCTTATTCATATTACTTATAAGAAATCTGGTGCTAACGAGACGACTAACGAAATCGAGCAGGCGTACTTTAGATTTCCGAAGGCCGCGTTTGTGGCGACGCAGCGTAAGACGAATGGTAAGTTGCCGATTACTGTTGTAGATCAGTTGCTCGGAGTTTTAGGCTATAATAGAGCTAGTGGCTTTAGGCAAGAAAATGTCAATGCTGTCCTTGATACTAAAGAGGCTAATGGACTTCGCAAGTGGGAGAATATTGTTACAGGTACAGCCACCGATCATCTTCTTGTAAGCTCTGTTGAAGAGTCTGATAATGTTACGACTTTGAAAGTTTCGATGACTGAGCCTAATAAGAGTCATCGCGGCGATACCGGGTATAGCGTATTTTATGATTTGAAGAAGTCTACCGATGCCGGTTGGGTTCGTGTAGGAGAGGTTGAGAATACACCTGATTTCAGCGTTGAACTTACAGATGAAAACGGTTCGTCTAAGAATGCGGCCGGCTTTTATCGTGTAAACACATTGATAGTTCCCAATAATACTCTCTCGGTTACGAATGAGATACCTTCGACGAATATTATCGGCGTTCTTGAAGTTGCGAGCCCATTTGCAAGTACGTTGGCATCTGTGCCATGGGTTGCGCTGTCGCGCGAAACAACTGCCGTTTCAAGCAATCCGCTTACAGTGTCAAAGTATCTGCATACCGCCCAGCTTGATAATAACGATTATATTCGGGTTGCAAACAACGTCGGCTATGTGTATCATGGCTGGTCGTGGGACGGCGGTGAAAAGAAGTGGGAAGGCCTGATTACCGCAACCGAAAGCAGTGTCGTCTCTCCGATCGACCCTGATAATCACAGCCTTTATCGTAACAATGCAGTATGGGTGACTCGTTCTAAATCCAAGGGTAAGCCGTTCTTCATTATCGGCCAGTATTCTCCGGATGATATTGCTCTTACTGTTGCTGCGGGATCTGAAACCGATCCGGTTTGTACGCTTATTCCTAATCCGAGCCTTAAGCCTGTGAAGATTAATGATTATCCTTGGGGTGAAAATCCGCATGAGTATGATCAGATTCGCATTATTAATGAAAAGGAAGCTCCAATTCAGCTTTTCAGACATCAAGGTAAGTGGGTGACTTGGTTTATTGATGAGAACAATATCCCTCATCTTTCAGATGATGTTGCAATTCCGGCCGGGCAGGGGTTCTGGTATCACCGTTGCGCAGGCGCATTTGAGTTGAAGCTTCCGACGTCAAAGCCGTGGAGGGAATGAGTTGAGGTTGTAAGACATTATGAAGAAGTTACTTTTTTTCGCATTTCTTTTACTCGCTCAAATCAATTATGCGGCGGACGGCGGCGAGTTGCTCTATTGGATGATTATGTCGACCGACTCCATAACGGGTACGGCGACGGACGGCACGGTTTTTACTGCGTCGGAATTAGGTGTTACGGGGGCGCGCATTCGTTATGAAAGCGAAGACGGCTCCCATACTTATCTGCCGATAATCGGTGTACACCACAATGGAATGAACAGTACGTTTGAAGGCGCCGCAGGAGTTGCGGTGCCTGGCGGATATTACGCGTCGCTCGGCGATTTCTCCGGCGACGCATATCGCTTTGTCCTTGAACTCGGTAATTGGTCTGACGGAAAGTGGACGGGAACATCCATGGAATCTGTCGCTGTCGGTTACGATTATCTTAAAGCCAATCTGCATATTGCAAACTGGGACGGTATTGATCCGTCGTATGCCAGGCCTTGGACTCCAACCGACTTTATTGTTGTGCCAGAGCCGTCCGGCGGTTTGTTGATTCTTCTTGGCGGCGCGCTCTTGGCTCTGCGTCGCAGAGTTAAAAGTGTCGTATGACAAGTAACGGCAAACTGACATGGCTCGACAGGCTCCTCTCTTGCGTTTGGGCGCTTGCGGTCGGAGCTGTCGCTTTTTTTGCGAACACTGCCGATTGCATTCCTGTAGGTTCATCCGATTCCCTTCTGATCGCATTTGGGGCAAGACCTCCTGAACATGCATTCATGCTGCTGTGGCACAATGCAGTCGCGGCCTTGGCATTTAACATCGGTATTGAAGAAACAATGCGGATTCTTTATTTGTCGGGTCCAATATCGCTTGGCCTGCTGGCGTTTCTTTCAAGAGGCATATTTATGGCGTTGCTGCCCTATGATTTGCGGACATGGGCCAATGCCCGCAGGTGGGGGCGCGCAATCATATACACATTGCCGATTTTAGGCAGCGCTGTTTTTGTGTTTTCGTCAGGCGTTTGGGCGATGGGTGCGTTTTTGTCTCCCGAGATGCTGATGCTTTTAATGTTCACTTTTTCCGTGTTTTTTGCAGTGCAATCGTTTTCGCGCTGCAGTATTTCATATTTTGTTTTTATTGGAATTGTTTCGGGCATACTGGCTGCCGAAACGCCTGTTGCCGTTTTTGTTCCGATTTTTGCCATGCTGCATCTTCGTTTGCGCAACTGGTACTCTGGCGCACCGACACTGACGCCTCCTCCGATTGCAAATCCGCTCGTGCAGACATTTCTTGTAAAATGGACTGTAGCGAGTTTCGTGCTGTTTTGGATCGCTTCGTACACATTGAACATGAGGTTTTTCCTCTCTGCCACTGAAAGCAAAGCAGGAGCATTTATTCAAATTGTAAAGTCGTTTATGCGTTATTTAGCGGTCGCATATAATTCGATGTCGCTTTGGGGCTGGTTTTTTGCGGTGCTTGTCGTGTTGTTGCCGGTTGTGTTTTCGGTGGTGCGCATGTGGCGGGCGACGAATACGATGCGCTTTCTCCTGATAAGGCATGGCGTTTCATTTTTCTTTTTAGGCGTATTTGCGCTTTTGCAGTCAAGCCCGTTTTCATCGTGGTGGTTCTGGCGTTGGAAGGCTGAATCCGCCGGGGCTACTTCGGAGTTTATGCTCGGCGTGTTCATGCTTGGCTGCGCATATGTGGTTTTCTCGGCGATTTGCGTTTTTATTGTCGATGTATATTTCCGCAATGCGCGGCTTTTGGCTCGAGAGTATTTCTGGAGCGTTGAATCCAAGTACGAGCTGGCCATCAAAATCAAGCGTGCGATTATGCTCTCGGGGCGTATGTTCCGGTATTTTCTTTTCCCGGCGCTGGTGCTCGTGGTCATTCCGCTTGCAGTCGTCGGCCGTTTCAATCTGGCGGATAAAAAGGCGGCGGCGGTTGTGGATGAATATGTGCGGGCGGTCGCGCGGGAAAGTGCGGGTTCTTCCGCGCTTATTACCGATGGGTTGCTTGATGCGTCAATAGAGCTTGCGGCGTTTCTCGACGGCAGAAAAATAACGGCGCTCTCGCTGATGTCGGGGCATGGCGAGCGCGAGGCGGCTTTGCGGAAACGCGCCGATGTCGACGGGAAATTCGCGGACGCACTTGCCGCGGGCACGGCCGAAGCCATGCGCAGATGGATGCAGGAGGATAATTCCATCATCTCCAATCTGTCGGTTCAGGTGGGTTTTGAATTGTGGCGCGAAAACCGCAAGCCCATGCCCGAGTGCGGCGGTTTTGTCGCGATGGCGGCGGGTTTCCCCGAGGGTGTGGCGTCATCTGGCATAAAGCGTGCTCGTGAGCTGGCAGGGAAGATAATTGAGTTTCGGGAGTCATACGATATTTCTGAAGTTGAATCATCCGCCATTCGCTCTGTCTTCGCAGGCATTCAATGGAGGCTTTCCCGGATGTGCAGAATGCGCGCGTATCTCGCCAAGCGTCAAAAAAATGACATTTCGGCAAAAGCGGAAAATGAATTGGCAGACAGGCTTGACGCCGTCAATCCCGAGTGGCTTAAGGTTCGCGAGGTGGAGGAGCGGCGGCTGAAAAGCAATGTTTTGACGTTGACACCGAAGGAAGGGTTGACTTTAAGCCTCAAGCGCGCAGATTTCAATCTGGCAAGCGCTTATGCGCGCGCTGTTCTCATGCAGGATGAGAACGATGTCTCGGCCAACTTTGCGATGGGTATGGGGCATTTTATCAGGCATGAGTACGATTATGCCGAGGATTATCTCAAGCGTGCGCTTGTCAAGGCTCCAAACGAGCCGTCGATCCTTAACAATCTTGCGGTGGTTCTCATACGCTTAGACCGTTATGACGAGGCCGAGACTAATGCTGTCAAGGCGCTTAAGCTGTTGCCTAAATCGCCTGAAATAAAAGAGACTTTGCGTAGAATCCAAGAGTTGAAATCACAAGTGAAATGATATAATGCTGCTATGAAAACAAAATTCCTGCCGTTGTTTCTGTTTCTTGCCGGTGCTGCGTTTGCCGACAGCATCGAGGATTCAGTTATTGTTTTTTCGACAAAGGGCCCCGATACGTATGCTGACGGTTCGCGTGTGCTCGATGGCGAATGTTATGCGCTTGTCTGGACGGCGGACGGCGTGTTTGAGGGGTTCTCGGCCGACGGCCGTCTTCTTGACGCGAAAGACAGGCTGCTGATTGTCTCTCCAATCGCGAAAAACGGACGCTGCCCCAAGGTGATGTTTCAGATTCCCGCCGCATCAGCCGCATCATACGGTAAATATGATGTATTTCTCATGGATACCCGCGTATCTTCGGCATCCGGCGCCGTTGCTCCGCGCGGCGCAGCCGAAGGCGGAATGGTGCTTGTAAACGGCTATGGGCGGGTGCCTGCCGATGTCGCACTTTCAAAGCCGTCCCCGACAGTCGAAAATGCGGTCGTTGCAAAGAACGCGGCCGCCGTGCCTTCGGGAACCCGCCAGCCCCGCATCAAAAGCATGCGTGTAGAAGGTAACGAAGTTGTCCTTGATGTCGAAAACGTTCCGGGTTTTGTGCGCGTGCAAAGAGGTCTCAGGCCAACAGCTACCGACATTGCGGGGGCGGCTGTCGAGACCTCGGGAACCGGTGACTCCGTCACCCTCAGGGCTCCAAAGATGGGCGATTCCGGCTTTTATCGCGTAATTCTCAATGGAAAGTAATGCCGCTATCTGCGTTGGCAAGATATGAGAGGCTGTCGCTTTTTGTTTTAGGCCTCTTATAAATGCGATGTTCATTTGATCGGTGCTTAGTTATTGCACTTGATGTTGTATGACAACCCGCCTTATAGGATAAAAATAATCAATAGTAATTATGGTAAAATACGGGAATGGTAGATTTTCTCGTTAACGAGGCGGTGATTGTCAGGATTGGTGTGGCGTTGGTTGCCGCGCTTATGCTGATTGCGTCTTGGCGGATTGTCGGCAGAATGGCGAGGCGGTTTTATAAATTCTGGCGAACATTGCCTATGCTCGGTAAAGTCGTATTGCCGGTTTGTTTAACGGTCTTTTATCTTCACGGCAGTATTAAACAAACTCAAGGAGTAATTAACCGGATAGATAAAGGTGTGAGTGAGATTTATTCGGTGTCATCTGGTTATGAGTCTGTTGGAAATTCTGTAACGGGCGGAGTTGATGTTCTTACTCTGTCTGCAGAATCCTTGCGTATCTCAGGTTTTCAAGTCGATCAGGTAAACAGAGCTTTCGGTTTTGAAGCCTCTTGGAGTGAGAACCTTTTTAATAATACCTTGTCCCGCAATTTGCATTTGTTCTCATCGACCAATCTTCTGGAAAAACATTGGCTTCCTCTTGGTGAATATTTAATGCCATCGGGAACAAATATGCATTCTTTTGTGATTAGTGAGGACGATGTCTTTGACTCGGCTCGTAGTTGGTTTTACGGTTTGTTTAATCAGGGAGCATTTTTTTGTTTTGGAATTGATGTTGATTCAGACTCTGACGGGCTTACGGATTCATGCGAAAAACTTTATGCTCACACCGATCCGTCAAATTCCGATACCGACGGCGATTCAATTTTGGATGGCACAGAACTTGATTATGGGCTTAATCCTAATGTTTCGGAAGCTTCTTGGTCAGACTACGATGGTGATGATCTTACCCATTCTCAAGAACTTGATTTCGGCTCGAATCCATTAAAGGCAGATAGTGATGGCGACGGATTGAGCGATGGCGTAGAATGGCGTTATGGATGGAATCCAAATTGGCCGGGTGAAACCGATGAAGCGAATGCGCCAGGCGGTATGTTTACAACATTTGACAGGCCTTTTACAGTAAAACTTAATTTTGAGAATCCGTATCCCGACGAAGCGACAGTCTATGATCAAGGCGAAGGAGAGAGCTTTATTTCTTTGGGTGATTTAGTTACACGAGATCAACATAAAGATATTGCATCAACTGTTACAAATAACATAATTTCGGTTGAAACGCTTGGGCCAAAGCCGATTTTCACAACGAATGTGACGGGTGTTTTAATGGTAAAACTCCGTTGCGACGATTACGGTGTTTTGAAGATAGGCAATTTGGCGGTTGTTAACAGCTGGCCGAATGCTGATTTTGTAAAAGCGTGGAAGGTAATTGAAGCGAATACTACCAACGAAGTGGATGTTTCCTGGGATTCGCACGGTGGAAGTAAGTGGAATTTCGAATACGAATGTTATTTTTATCCGGAACTGCCGCAGGTTCGTCTTTTTATGAATGTCCCAGAAGGGGTCGCAATAGGAGGGAAAAGGCGGAAAGCAACATTTTCTTTTGATAGTGATATCGAAACCAATGGAGTTGTAGTGGTTAGTTGTGTGAATGGGACGGATAAAATTTCCCTGTGGTCGGATGAGACCAATGGTATAAGATTGCCATTTTCCAATTCCTGGGATGTGTCAAGTACGAATTCCTTTTCATGCTATGTGCAAGGGGAAGTTTTAAGTCGTTATCAAGAAGTAGAATTCGAGTGTGCTTATGTGCCTGAGAGTGTGCCGACCAAGACTCTTCGGAATGAAACTACGGTTTTTGCATGTTACACACAGCCGATAGAAAACAATACTTGGGTCGGGTATCAAGTTGTTAATCCAAGTTTCTTATCTTCGCAATCAAATGCGGCATTCCGTGTTGAGGTAATACCTGTAGATATTCCGGAGTCTAAGATAAACTGGAGGACGGTTGCAGGCACGGTGCTATTTCCGTTAGGGACAAACGGTGTGCAGACTGTAGTTCGGGGCGTTAGTGGAGATGTCGATCTTGAAGTAAATGTGCTTGGCGTCTCAGAGGAAACTATGCATTTAAGATCCAAAGTAATTCAACATGAAGGAGATTAAGATGAGTCGTTATGTTATTTTTATATTGATCTGTTGCGTATCTTGTATTTTGCATGCAGATAAAAAGAAACTTTCGAAGTCAGAGTTGGACCGCTTAATTGATGAAAGAGTATTATTGTATACGCATCCAGATGATGCGCAGGGGGCGATTGAAGCCATAAAAAAGGAGGGTGTTACTGATTATGAGATTGTAGAATCTATGGCTAAATGCTTAAGGCGTGATATGAATTG